>CAJYBQ010000486.1 GCA_913064755.1 uncultured Alphaproteobacteria bacterium | reverse complement strand
GTGATTCCGCTGAGCTCCTTCGATGACCCGACGCCTGAGGGTCTTTGGAAGTTCATGGCGGAGTACGAGGCGAAGACCGGGGGCCGGATTCTGGCCATCCCACATAACTCGAACGTGAGTGGTGGGGCGATGTTCGCGGAGCTGGACTCGCAGGGGCAGCCGCGCGACCTCGCCTCCGCGAAGGAGCGCGCGCTTCGAGAGCCCCTCGGCGAAGCGACCCAGGCCAAAGGCGATAGCGAGGCGAATCCCTTCCTCTCCCCGAATGACGAATTCGCCGACTACGAGACCTGGGATCGATCGGCGTTAGGTGCGCCCGGGCATGAGAATGCCTGGCTCGAAGGGGAGTATGTCGTCCTGCCCTCAAGAACGGCCTTCGCATAGAGGGCGAGCTGGGAGTCAATCCGTTCAAATTCGGCTTGATCGGAAGCACCGATGCGCATACGGGGCTGGCGACCGCCGAGGAAGAGAACTTCTTCGGCAAGCACTCGGGTTCCGAGCCTGGCCCGCAGCGCGTGAGCCACCCGATGGCGAAAGTCGGCGACAAGGAGTATCCGGGCTGGTCGATGGCGACCTGGCGAATGACGCTTTCTCTCAGGTGCATGGCAAGGCCCGGGTGATCCAGCGCAATGCTGCCATCACGCAGGCCGGTGACCAGTTCCTGCAACAGGTCGCCGTGCGATCCCCGGTGGCCGAGCACGCGTGTCAGGCCGGCCAGGTTGCGGCGCTGATGCTCCGGCCCCTGTGCCGTTTCCCGCAGCACGATGTCGAGGGAGTTGGCGGCGACGCGGGCGAGGAAGCTGGTGCGCCCGGTGGTTTCCCGCATGACGTCTTCACGCAGGAAGTCCCGCACGCTTTGCGTCAGTTCCGACATGCGCGGCATGTTCGGGTCCTGCGTGTCGGCAGCAACGACGGGCGCGCCGGGGGGGCCGGGAATGATCAGGTTGACGCAATCGACCTGGCATTCGGATGATCGCCGCGCGATACCGGGGCGTTCGACGGTCCGGTCCGGTCCGTTGCGCCAGCGTTCCGCCATGCGCAGGCAGCCGATGGCCCACCAGAAGGACCCGAAGACCTCCCAGAAGCGAACATCGGCGCGGTTCACCGGCTTACCGGAAACGGCCTCGTACCCGGCGAACAGGTCTTCATAGGTGCCGAAGCCGCCGACCGGCAGTTCGGTGACGCCGAAGCGCCAGGAATTGGTGCAGATCCAGCCGAGATCGCGCATCGGGTCGCCAAGGCTGGCAACTTCCCAGTCCAGCACTGCAACGATGCCTTCGCCCGGCCGGACCATCAGGTTGCCATTGCGGAAGTCATTGTGGACCAGCGCCACCCGGTCGCTGTCGGGCAGGTTGTCCAGCAGCCATCGCGCCGTGAAATCGATCATCGGCTGCGGCGTGCCGAAGCCCTGGTAGTCACTCCAGAGTTCCCGGATGTAGGATTCCGGGGTCCACTGCTGCAGTCGCTCCGCAAGACCGGGCGAGGCATGGACGTCGATCGCGTGGATGCGTGCCAGTATCTCGCCGCATTGCCGGGCAAGCAGCGGTCGGGTGTCGGCGAAGGCATCGGACCGGGCAATGCGGGCACCCAGTGCCTCCCCCTCCAGCCATTCCATGAAGAAGCCATGGCCCAGGCCTTCCGACCCGTCGAGCACGGCCACGACGTCGGGTTCGGGCACATCGGCGTTGCGGGCCAGCCGGATCAGCTCGGCCTCGACATCCAGGCCGGGGCCGACCCGGTCGATACCCGGGTCGCCCCCGCCCGGGGCGCGCCGGAACGCGAGCAACCGGTCACCGGACCGCGTCTGGATCGCGACCCGGTGGGTCTCCTGGCTGGCCCCGCCGGACAGCCTGTCGCAGCTGTCCAGGCGGATGAAGCCGTCGATCCTGTCCCGCAGGAAGGTCTCGACGGCTGTTTTCAGTTCCATGGCCCAGGTCTCAGGCTGCGATTGCCTGGACGCTGCCCGACACGGTCTGCCCGCCCTTGATCACGGCCAGGTGACGGGTCCGGTCGGCAGCCGCATGGATGTCGTCGACCGGGTTGCCGGGAACCAGCAGGAAATCGGCGGCAGCACCTGCACGGACAACGCCGCGATCACCCGGTTCCACCAGTTCGGCGGCGTTGGACGTACCCGCGACCAGCGCATCCAGCGGCGGCATCCCGGCCTCCACCATGTAGGCCAGTTCCCAGGCATTGGCGCCGTGCAGGTTGAACGGGGTCCCGGCGTCGGTGCCCATGGCGACCCGGCCACCGGCGGCGATGTAGCGCTTGAAGGCATCCAGGTGCACTTCGTAGACGCGCTCCGACTTCTCGACTGCCCAGCTCGGGATGCCCTTGTCGCGGTTCAGCAGGATGTTCTTCACGGCGGCCAGCGTCGGGACCAGGAAGACGCACCGCTCGATCATCTTCGCGATGCATTCGGAATCCATGAAGATGCCGTGTTCGATGGAATGAATGCCGCCACGGACCGCGTTCAGAATCCCCTCCGCACCCTGCGCATGGCTTGCCGTCCGCTTGTTGAAGCGGCGGGCTTCCGAAATGCCGGCGGCCATTTCCTCGGCCGTGTAATGCGCGTCTTCCGGGTTCACGCCCGGCGTCATGACGCCGCCTGTCGCCATGATCTTGATGACATCGACGCCCTTGTGGACGTTGCTGCGCACCGACTTGATGACCTCGTCAACGCCGTCGGCCACCAGGCCCCAGCGGTTGCCATGGCCACCGGTCATGCAGATCATCCGGCCCGATGCACGCATGACGGGGCCGGGGAAACGGCCCGCGTTCAGGGCATCGCGAACGTCGAGATCGATGTAGTCCTTGCCGCCGCAATCGCGGACCGCGACGATGCCGCCTTCCAGCGTCCGCCGGGCATGTTCCATGGCGCGAATGCCGATACCCGAATGGCTCAGCTTCTCCAGATTCTCGCTGGGATTGGCCTCCGCGCCATGGCAGATGTGGATGTGGCAGTCGATCAGTCCCGGCATCAGGGTGGCACCGGCGGTATCCACCCTCGCGCCCGCAAAGCCGTCGAATTCGGCCGCCGGCCCGACCTTGCTGATCAAGCCGTCTTGCACCAGGACCGCCTGGCCATCGACCGGCGCGTTGATGCCGTCAAAAACCAGCCCGCCCGCGAACAGGGTTGCATTGTTCGTCATGTTCTCAAGTCCTCAAGTTCTTCAGCAAATCTCGGACCGACCGATGGTCAGTCGTAACTGGGGGCCGAACGCGCGACACCCACCTAGGCGTCCAGCACGCGGTTCCGCAAGTCG
>CAJYBQ010000485.1 GCA_913064755.1 uncultured Alphaproteobacteria bacterium | reverse complement strand
GCTGGTCGTGGGTATTCGCCGTGGTGGAAATGCGGCCCGCCCGCCAGGCCGCGCGCCGGGCCCGCTTCGGCCGCATCTGGGGCCGAGTTGGGCCGTCCCCTGATACCGTCGGTTCCGAAAAGTTTTCGTGACATTTTCTCTGCAGGCCCATTCTGAAAGTCGGTTTCTATCCAGCGCGTGATTCTACGCCGAAGGGGAGGGGGCCTGTCCATGACGATGCGCACGTCCGCCGGTGGAACCATGGCCCGCCGCGCCGAAGACGGTCAGCGCCTCGACCGTTTCACGCACGTCGTGCACCCGCAGGATATCCGCCCCCTGCGCGCCCGCGAACAGCGCCGCGCCAAGCGATCCGCCCAGCCGGTCACCGGCCTGTTTCACCCCGGTCAGCCAGCCGACGAAGCCCTTGCGGCTGGCCCCCACCAGCAGCGGCACGCCCAGCCCCTCGAACAGCGGCAGGTGGCGCAGCAGGGCGAGGTTCTGCGGGAAGGTCTTGCCGAAACCGATGCCCGGATCGGCGCTCACCCGCTGCCGCGCGATGCCCGCGGCGATGCAGGTGTCGATGCGGGCCTGCAACTCGGTGAAGACATCCAGCACCACGTCGTCATAGGTCGGGTTCTGCTGCATGGTGGTGGGATCGCCCTGCGCATGCATCAGCACGATCCGCGCGTCCAGCGGGGCCACGGCGTCCAGCGCCGCCGGGTCGTGGGTCAGGGCGCTGACGTCATTGATGATCGGCACCCCCAGCGCGGCGGCGGCGGTCATGATCCCGGCCTTGCGGGTGTCGATGGATACCGACAGCCCGTCGGCCAGCAATGCCTCCAGCACCGGTGCCACCCGGCGCCATTCCTCCGATTCCGCCACCGGTTCCGCGCCGGGCCGGGTGGATTCGCCGCCCACGTCGATGATGGATGCGCCTTCCGCTGCAAGCTGGCGACCGCGCGCGATTGCCGCGGCATGTTCGGCGGCGACGCCACCGTCGGAGAAACTGTCCGGGGTGACGTTGACGATGCCCATGACGGCGGCGGCGGCGCGGTTGCCGAAGCGCAGGCTCGCCGCCTCGATCCCGCGCAGGCTGGCGGTCAGCGCCCGCCCCGGCAGGTCCGGCAGGCCGGCGGCAAGGGCCATGGCCCCGTCGCGGCCCGTGCGCCAGCACCGCGTTTCCGCGCCGCGCGCGATCACGTCGACGGCCAGCAGGTCGCCGCCGGTGTCGCGCAGCGGTCGCGCGTGGAACCGGGCCGCGTCACCCGCGCCCGTCGCCCTGCCCAGGTCGCGCGGATCATCCACGCGGACCCAGTTGCCAATGCCATCTGTCCTGTCCATATCCACCCGCTATCGCAAGACGGCCATCCCGGCAAGCATCCTTGGTGCTTGTCCGGGGCAGTCATATCGGGTCTCTTGGGTGGCGGTCCATCCGACGATGGGCGGTGCAGGCCTGAGAATTCCAGAACCATCAGCCGGAGCAGAACCGTGACCAATTTCGACGATCCCTCGACCCCGCAGAAACTCGCCGAAGCGGCCGAGATCATCACCCGCAACCTCGACAAGGCGCTGGAGGAATGTCACGAGCACGGCCTGGATCGGGAAATCTTCTCCGCCGCCGTCATGGCCACCCTGGTGCAGTCCATGCAGACCGCCCTCGGCAGTTCCGCCAAGGATGCCCTGCGCGACATGGTCGAACTGCTGGGCAGCGACGGCGACGGCCCCGCCAACTAGGCGGGTCCGTCACGGGGGGGAACGGCACCGGCCCGCGCCCCGCCCGGCCGGGAACTGGAGGGGGGACGCGCACATGACCGACGCCATATTGCTGGACCATGACGGACCGGTTGCCACCATCACCATCAACCGCCCGCAGGCGCGCAACGCGCTGGACCCGGCAAGCGCCGGGGAACTGGGTCGCGTGATCGCGGCGGTGGAGGCGGATGACCGGGTTTCGGTGGTGCTGCTGACCGGTGCGGGCGGGCGCTTCTGCGCCGGGGCCGACCTGAAGCAGCTGGCGGCGGAAGGCGCGACCTACCAGGCCTGGGCCGGTGCGGATGGCCCGCTGTCGCGCCCCTGCAGCAAGCCGGTGATCGCGGCGGTCGAAGGCCACGCGGTGGCCGGGGGGCTGGGCGTGGCCCTCTGGGCCGACCTGCGCGTGGCCAGTGAAACGGCCGTCTTCGGCGTCTTCTGTCGCCGCTTCGGCGTGCCGATGAGCGACGGCACCCCCACCCGCCTGCCGCGCCTGGTCGGGCAGTCCCGCGCCCTGGACATGATGCTGACGGGGCGGGAGGTGCGCGTCGAGGAAGCCCTGCAGATCGGCCTGGCCGACCGCCGGGCGGCGGCGGGCGCGGCGTTGGACGTCGCCCGTGAACTGGCGCTGGGCATTGCCCGGCATCCGCCGCGTGCCATGCTGGCCGACCGCGCGTCGGTATTTGCCGCGTTCGACGGGGCGGAGGCGGATTGCCTGGTGCAGGAAGCCCGCCGGGCCGAGACCGCGAAACGGACGGAGGCCCGGGCCGGGGCCAGCCGCTTTGCCGATGGTGTCGGGCGCGGCGGCAGCTTCAGCGACGACTGATCCAGGGCCGCGACACGGTTCAGAGCACGCTGAAATCCGTCCGCGCCATGAACCGCCGCCGTTCCGCCCGGTTCGCCGGAACCGGGTCGGCGAAGGTCAGGGCCAGGGCGTCGGCGGCGTCGGGGGACGCCAGACCGCGCGCCTTCATCCGTTCCTTCTTCTCCAGCAGGATGTGGCCGGTGGCGTCGAAGCTGTATTCCGGCCCCTTCAGGTCGTTGACCAGGTCCGGGTCGTCGGGCAGCGCGCCGGTGCGCAGCCACTTCCGCATCTGGTCCCACATCTCCGCCCGGCGGTTGGCATAGTCGCGGCGCTTGCGCGGGGCGGCGCCGGCATTGACGTCGTGCACCCGCCGCCCCAGCTGGCGCAGCCGGTCCACCACGCCGCCGCCGACACCGGCCCCGTCGACGAAGGTCGCGTTGGGTTTCCACTGTTCCATCCGGTCATTGACGATGGCGGCGAACTGCATCAGGTCAAGGCCGTGGTGGCGCTCCACCTCCCCCAGCAGCCGGTTGCCCTGGCGCAGCAGGATGACGGATGCATCGTCGCCGAAGCGGGCCACGTCCACCCCCATGACGCGCGGTGCCTCCGGGTCCGGCACGACATCGGCCAGCCGGGCGCGGGCCTGGCCCCCCAGCCCCGCCCGGCGGACCCTCCGGCCGCCGGCGGGGCCGGCACGCCCCCCCACCCGTACCCCCCCGCACCGTCACTCCCCGCCGCCCCCGCGCACC
>CAJYBQ010000484.1 GCA_913064755.1 uncultured Alphaproteobacteria bacterium | reverse complement strand
CACCAGAAAGCCGTCGTGGTCGGCAACACCCTTGTCCCCGTAGGCCCATGCGTGCGGGTGTTCCTTGTCCGAGTCTTCCGTGTCGGCAATGACCTCTGAGCGCGGTTGCAGCTCGGCATCATAGCTTTCGTAAGGTGATCTGATCGGCGGGCCGCCGTAACCGGCTGCACTTGCTCCGCCCGCGATGGTCAGCAAGCAGGCTGATGCGACGCCACTGAGCAACAGTTTTCGAATCCGTCTCGTGGTCATCATGTTTTTTCCCCTGGGAATCATTCGGGCGGCGATGTCCTGCGCCCATGCGACCTATATGGGGGCAGGCCGTCCATCACGTAAGGGCTGTGGCTGTGACCGATTAGTGTCGGGAACGTAGTGGTCGGTCGCCGGGTGAAGGCTCGCGCATGGGTACCGTTGACCGTGCAGGTCATCGTTCCTTCAGCGCACGTGAAAGGGCCCGCATCACGTGGACATGATGCGGGCCCCTGCATGTCTGCGACGGGTGTCCCGGCAGATCAGCGGTCGTCGATGATGATCTCGACGCGGCGGTTCCGCGGTTCGGCAACACCGTCCGGTGTCGCGACCGCCGGATCGCTCTCGCCGGCCGGAACCTCGTCGATCCGCGCCAGGTTGATCCCGCGCAGCCTCAGTGCCTCCGCGACATTCGCCGCACGCTTCTCGGCCAGTGAGCGGTTGTAGTCCGCATCGCCGGCACGGTCGGTATGACCGATGACGCGAACGTCGGCCTGGGGATAGGCCGAGGTCTGGCGCGCGATCTCGTCCAGGCCGGCCTGCGCCTCGGCGTCCAGTTCGGCACTGTCGAAGCCGAACAGCAGGCGATGGGTCACCGGCAGGACGGGCAGGGACTTCGCGGGCGCGGCGACCGCATCCGATGCCGTGGCCACCCGGTTGTCATTGATCGACGCCACCGGAACCGGCGTCGAGGTGCCATCCAGGGCGGCAAGGGTATCGGTAACCCGGTCGCGGCAGATGCGGGCCCGGTCCAGGTTCGTGCCTTCCTCGGTATCGTTCAGCCAGCAATCGAAGTTCACCTGCGCATCGGCCAGCAGGGCGGTCGCGCTGCCCGGCAGGCCCGCACGATAGGATGCCAGCAACCGGTCATAGGTGGCCCGGGCAAAGGCCATGTCCTCGGGACCCAGGTCGCGGCCGGCCGGGTCATCGGGCAGCACCAGGAACCCGCCGCCTGCATCAACGGCCTTGTTCCAGAAGCGCCATTCGTCGTCGCCGTCGCCTTCGCGTGATTCCATGTCGGCCAGCGCTTCGTAGCGAAGCTGCAGGGCCGTGTCGTAGTTGCCGAACGGTGACTTGATGGGGGCACCGCCATAGCTGGCTGCACTTGCACCACCGGCGACCGCCAGTACACAGGCACTGGCAACGCCGCTCAGCAGCAGGTTCCGGATGCGATGGGTGGTATTCATTTTCAGTCTCCTGGGTTGCAGCAGGTTCGGGCGTCTGCATCGTCCTGCGCCCGTCCTCCTGAAACTGGGACATCGGGAATGACCCGTCAGTGTTGAGACTGTGACCGCGACGTGACCGGTGCCATGCCCGGGGGGCAATTGGACATGGCACCCGCCAGCGTCAGTACCGCATGCCGATTTCTATCTCGACACGACGGTTCCGCGGCTCCGCGACATTGTCGCCTGTCTGGACGGCCATGGCGGTCTCGCCGATGGCGACCTCGTCCACGCGCAGGGTGTCGATACCCCTTGCCCGCAGCGCCCGTGACACGGCCGCTGTCCGGCGCAGAGACAGGTTGCGATTGTAGTCGTCATCGCCGGTGCGGTCGGTGAAGCCGGCCACCCGGATATCCGCTTGCGGGAAGGCGGCCGCGTCGCGCGCGGCGGCATCCAGTACCGCCAGGGACCGGGGGCTCAACTCGGCGCTGTTGTTGCGGAAGAACAGCAGGTGTCGGACGGGCAGGGACGCGACAGCCGCGGGCCGGACAGCGGCCACTGTTCCGGGGGCCTCTGCGGCCGCCGGTGCCGTGACCGATTTCGGATAGATCGGTCCTGCCGGCCATATCTGCGGATCGATGATGGCCATCGCTGCCTCCATCTCGCCGCGACAGCCATCGGCGCGTGCCGGGTTGTCACCCTCCTCCGTGTCGTTCAGCCAGCAGTCGTAACTGGCCTGTGCGTCCGCCAGTTCCTCCGTGCGAGTTCCCGGCATGCCCGACCGATAGGCCCGAAGCAGGCGGCGGTACACGGTCTTGGCATAGGCCGCGTCGGCATCGCTCAGGTTCCGGCGCGACGGATCTTCGGGCAGCACCAGGAAGCCGCCCTTGGCATCCTTCGACTTGTACCAGTAATGCCATTCGTCGGTGCTGTCGCCATCGCGGGATTCCATGTCCGACAGCGCCGCGTAACGCGTGGTCAGCGCGGCGTCATAGACCGCGTAGGGCGACGGGATCGGCGCGCCGCCCCATGATTCGGCAAGACCGGGACCGGTCGCGGCCATCGAGGAAGCCAGCAGGGCAAGGCCGCCGATCAGATATCTGCCAGCGGGTGAAGGACTACGTGACATGTACATGTTTCGACCCCCGAAGTTGTCGATCCGCCGATGGATGCGGCAGACCTGATGAAGGTAAGCAGGATGAACCCCCGGCCATGTCCGGGGCGTGGCAGGGCTGTGATCGCTCTGTGACCAGACCCGTGAGCAGACCCGTGACCTGGCCTGCGAGCAGCCTTGCGCCAGATCGCGTTGCACGTCGAAGGGGAGCCGATAGACTGGCAGGGGGAGCAGCCGCATGAAGGTTCTTGTGGAGGGTCGGCTGGCCTGATTGGGGGAGAGAGTGATGTCCGAAACAGCAATTCAGGGCCAGGCGACGGATCGTTTCGCCGGTGTCCGCGACGCCTTCGCGCGCAACTTCGCCGAGAATGGGGAGGTGGGCGCCAGTGTCTGCATCACCCTGAACGGGGAAACGGTGGTGGATCTCTGGGGCGGGGTCGCGGATCAGACGACCGGTGCCGCGTGGCAGGAAGACACGGTCTCCGTGGTCTTTTCCTGCACCAAGGGGGCGACGGCGATCTGCGCCCACACGCTGATCAGCCAGGGCAAGTTCGACCTCGCCACGCCGGTGGGCGACATCTGGCCGGAATTCGCGGCGGGCAACAAGCAGGATGCGACTGTGCGCATGATGCTGGACCATTCCGTCGGCGTGCCGGTGCTGCGCGAGAAGCTGAAGCACAATGGCACCTACGACTGGGATTACATGTGCGAGCGGCTGGCCGCGGAGGAGCCGTTCTGGCGACCCGGCGATCGCAACGGGTATCATGGCCT
>CAJYBQ010000483.1 GCA_913064755.1 uncultured Alphaproteobacteria bacterium | reverse complement strand
GACACCGTCATTTCCGCCGTTGGGATTGTCGGCAATGTCGAAGGGTTGGGCCTTGAGGAGTTGGGCGTCAAGATCGACCGCACCCATGTGGTGACTGACGAATATTGCCGCACCGGTGTGGACGGTCTCTATGCCATCGGCGACATCGCTGGCGCACCCTGGCTGGCGCACAAGGCCAGCCATGAAGGGGTTATGGTTGCCGAACATATGGCGGGTCAGAAGGTCCATGCGATCAAGCCGGACTCCATCGCGGGCTGCACCTATTGCCATCCGCAGGTTGCCTCGGTCGGCTATACCGAAGCCAAGGCCAAGGAATTGGGCTATGACATCAAGGTCGGTCGCTTCCCGTTCATCGGCAACGGCAAGGCAATTGCATTGGGTGAACCCGAAGGCATGATCAAAACCGTTTTTGACGCCAAAACCGGCGAATTGCTGGGCGCGCATATGGTCGGGGCCGAAGTGACCGAACTGATCCAGGGCTATGTCGTGGGCCGCGCGCTGGAAACCACCGAGGAAGACCTGATGAACACCGTCTTCCCGCATCCGACCCTGTCGGAGATGATGCATGAATCCGTCCTTGACGCCTACGGTCGCGCAATCCATTTCTGATCCAGCGACCTGAACACAGCAGGATTTTGCCAAGGCCATGCCTGACACCACCAAATCGACCGTTCGTCACCCCGAGAAGGCGCACAAGCCGGACAACCCGGTCTGGAAGAAGAAGCCTGCCTGGATCAGGGTGAAGGCGCCGACGTCGCCGGAGTACATGGAAACCCGGCGGATCATGCGGACGCACAAGCTGAACACGGTCTGTGAGGAAGCGGCCTGCCCGAACATCGGGGAATGCTGGGCCAAGGGTCATGCGACCATGATGATCCTGGGCGACACCTGCACCCGCGCCTGCAGCTTCTGCAACGTGAAGACGGGCAAGCCCGGTGCGCTGGACCCGTTCGAGCCGGAGAACGTGGCGCAATCGGTTGCGAAGCTAGGGTTGGCGCATGTCGTGGGGACATCCGTGGATCGCGATGACCTGGACGATGGCGGGGCGGACCACTTTGCCCGCACCATCACCTGCATCCGCCAGGCCAGCCCGGAAACGACCATCGGGGTGCTGGTCCCCGATTCCCAGAAGAAGCCGGGTGCGCTGGAGATGGTGGTGAAGGCCAGGCCCGACGTGTTCAATCACAACATGGAGACCGTGCCCCGGCTCTATGCATCGGTGCGGCCCGGCGCGCGCTATTTCCACTCCCTGCGCATTCTGGCGGAAGTGAAGGAAATGGATCCGTCGATCTTCACCAAGTCAGGCATCATGGTCGGGCTGGGGGAACAGCGCGAGGAAGTGCTGCAGATCATGGACGACCTGCGCTCCGCCGACGTGGATTTCATGACCATTGGCCAGTACCTCCAGCCGACGGCGAAGCACCATGTGCTGGACCGCTTCGTGACGCCGGAGGAATTCGCGGGCTATGAGCGGAACGCCTATGGCAAGGGGTTCCTGATGGTGTCGGCGACACCGCTGACGCGATCCTCGTACCATGCGGGGGATGACTTCCGCCGCCTGCGAGACGCGCGCGAGAAACAGCTCGCCAGATCGGCCTGAGTGGCAGCCGCAGCCTGACCCTGCCAGATTCCAACGCTCAGACGGGGTGAACAATGCCCAAGCATTCGGAAACGCGTGTCGTGCCGCATACGCCCGAACAGATGTACAGCCTGGTCGCGGATATCGCGCGCTATCCCGAGTTCCTGCCGTGGTGCGTCGGCGCCCGCATCGTGCAGCAGACGGAGCAGCGGATCGTCGCGGACCTGCTGATCGGCTTCAAGGTGTTTCGGGAACGGTTTCGTTCGACGGTCGATCTCGATCCTGTCGCGCACACAATCGATGTCGCCTACGTCGACGGGCCGATGCGGTACCTGGAAAACCACTGGCGCTTCAATGAACACGCCGAGGGGTGCGAGGTCGATTTCAGGGTCGATTTCGAGTTCCGTTCCTTGCTGTTGCGCAAGGCGATAGAGCCGCTGTTTCACGAGGCTGTCAGGCGCATGGTCGCCGCTTTCGAGGAGCGCGCCGAAGCACTCGACAGCTGATGTTCCCTCCGTTCCGGAACAGGTTCCGTGTGACCTGAATACGCCAGATCGGACATGCCGCCCGTAGTATTCAGGTGGTTCATGTCTCTGGCGTGATTGGTATTTTGGCCACGGCTGTGTGTCTTTCAACACAATGTGACATCGTTGCAAGCAGTCCGCCGACGAATCACTATTCACGACCGGTGCGATTTATGAACAGGTGAACATTCAATTAACGGGTCACCCGTGCACTTGTCTCTCGAAGCGTAAATCCGGGTACAGGCACGGGGAGGGTTGACCGAAAAAATGAGTGCGAGGGGCGGAATCATCTCCAGAAGCATCGACATTGCTGTCGGCTTCGCGATCAGCCTGTCCGGTTTCGACCGGCAGGCGGGGGGATGGTCATGAGTCGCCCCATCGACATCTTCGCCGATGTGACGCTCACCGGTACGGACGGTGCCGATGTCCTCTGGGGCTATGACGGTGACGACATCATCACCGGCGGCGACGGCAATGATCGGCTGTTCGGCGCACGTGGCAACGACACGATCTCCGGGGGTTCCGGCCGCAACTTCCTGGTCGGTGGCCGCGGCGAAGATGACTACCGGATTGGCCGCGACCTGCTGCCGGGCGAGCGTTCGATCATCGTCGAAGCGCCGAGCCAGGAGATCAATACCGTCACTTTCACGGACGGCATTGCCGCGAGTGACCTCACACTGGTGGTGAGCAATGGCGACCTGCAGATCCAGATTGCCGATGGTGGCCTGGTTGTCATTCGTGGCCAGTTCGAAGCTCTTGATGGCGGGATCGACCGGTTGCTGTTCGCCGACGGTTCGGCCCTGAACCTGCGGGATGTGCTGTTCGGCAGCGATGGCGACACGGTCGCCGGTGGCGACGACAAACCACCAGCAATTGGTGGTGACGACACGGTCACCGGCGGCGGCGCGGATACACCGTCGGGCGGCAATGATGACACGCTGACCGGTGGCGATGCCGGTGACACGGTTGCCGGAGGCGACGCCACGCCTCCTGCAGGCGGCGGCGGCGACGACACGGTCACCGGTGGCGGGCAGGGCGGCACGCTTGCGGGCGGTGGCGCGGATAAGCCCTGGGGCGGGAACGATGACACGCCGACAGGGGGCGTGGGCGGTGGCACGGTTTCCGGTGGTGATGACCCGCTTCGGACAAGATGCGGCGCGGCAACGGTCGCCGGGTGCGGGCTGGGCGAACCGGGTGCGG
>CAJYBQ010000482.1 GCA_913064755.1 uncultured Alphaproteobacteria bacterium | reverse complement strand
CGGTCAGCAGCCGCTACAGCTTGAAGGCGCAGAGGCGAGGCACGGTGTCGTCGGTGCGGATTTGCTCAGCCGACGCAGAGCGGGCATTCCGGGTCGGGCCTGACGCGGACCTTGTGGCACGTGGCCGCCAGCCCGTCGTAGATCAGCAACTGCCCGGCCATGCTCTCGCCCAGGCCCAGCAGTTCCTTGATCGTCTCCGTCGCCTGCAGCGATCCCATGACCCCGGCGAGCGCGCCGAGCACGCCGTCCTGGGCGCAGGTCTGTTCCTCCGGCGGGATTTCCGGGTAGAGGCAGCGGTAACAGGGCAGGCCGTCGGCGTGACCGCGCCAGGTCGCGATCTGCCCGTCGAAGCGCAGGATCGCGGCAGAGACCAGCGGTCGCGCATTGCGGAAGCAGGCGTCATGCACCGCGAAGCGGGTGGCGAAATTGTCCGACCCGTCGCAGACCACGTCGTAGGCGGCGACCAGCGCGTCGGCATTGTCGGCGTCGATCCGCATCCGGTGGGTCTCGATGGTCACGTCGTCGTTCAGCCGCGCCACGGTGGCGACGGCGCTGTCGGTCTTTGCCCGGTCCAGCATGTCGGCCCCGTGCAGCACCTGGCGCTGCAGGTTGGAGCGGGAGACGATGTCGTCATCCACCACCCCGATGGTACCGACACCGGCGGCGGCCAGGTACATGATCAGGGGGGAACCGAGGCCGCCCGCGCCGATCACCAGCAACCGCGACCGCAGCAGCTTCTGCTGCCCGGCGCCGCCGACTTCCTTCAGCACGATATGGCGGGCGTAACGGTAGATCTGCGCGTCTGTCAGGCCAGTCATCGGCTCGTTCACGTGGTCTGCCCCGTGCCCATATCCTGGCCCGTACCGGTATCCAGGTCCGCGTCCGAAAGGTCCAGGTCGGGAATCATGCGGTAGGATTCACGCAGGGCGTCGGACCAGCGGTTGCGGATGTCCTCGAAATAGGGGTCGCCTTCCTCGAACCGGCGTTCCAGCCAGATGCCCGGCTGGTCGCGGCGATAGACCAGCAGGTCCACCGGCAACCCGACGGACATGTTGGACCGCAGGGTCGAATCCATCGAGATCAGCCCGACCTTCACCGCCTCCACCAGCGGCATGCCGAAATGCATCACCCGGTCGAGAATGGGCTTGCCGTACTTGGTCTCGCCGATCTGGAAGAACGGGGTATCTTCCGTCGCCTCGATGAAATTGCCCTCGGCATAGACCTGGTAGAGCCGCAGTTCCCGGCCCGCGATCTGGCCGCCGAGCAGGAAACTGGCATTGAACCCGCCCGCCCCCTGGTCCAGCGACGGCCCGTCGACCCGCCGCACCTCGCGCACGGCATCGCCGATGATGCGGGCAATGGCAAACATGCTGGGGGCGCCGAGGATGGTCCTGGACGTATCGGCATCCGGGGACGCCATCATTTCCTGCAGGTGGCCGACCACGGCCTGGGTGACGGCAAGGTTGCCGGCGGACATCAGGCAGACCAGCCGTTCGCCCGGATTGTGCCAGACCGTCAGCTTGCGGAAGGTGGATATGTGGTCGATGCCGGCGTTGGTCCGGGTATCGGCCAGCATCATCAGGCCTTCGGATGTCAGCATCCCGACGCAATAGGTCACGGCTCAGGCTCCGGCAATGGGCAGGGTATACGGTTGCGGCTCAGCGGCGGCTGGGCATCGGTATCGCGGGTGCGGCGGGCGGGGGTGCCGCACGGCAATCCCGTTCCTGCCCCACCGCCTGATTTCTTACCCCATCGACTGTTCCTGTCGAGCGCTTTCTGCACCCATCAGGATCGCTTCCTCGTTCATGCTCTCCGCCTCCGGCGTCAGCAGGAAATCCTTCCCGATCTGCGCCGCGATGCGCAGGTTGGTGTCGATGACCTCGGTCAGGAAGCCGTGCAGTCCACCCTCCTGGCCGGTGAACTCCGAAATCTCGCCATAGACCAGCCGCGCCCGCAGGCGACCGGCCATGCGGATGCACCTGGGCTGTTCGTCGTAGACGGCGGTCAGGTCCTGCAGGTTCTCCATGATCTCCTCGTAGCAGCTGCGCACCGACCGCGGCATCTCCGCGCGCAGCACCAGCAGTTCCGCCACCTGACTGTAGCGGATCTGGTCGCCGAACATCCGGCGATAGCTGCCCTGGGCGGATACGGACTGCAGCAACGCGCCCCACTGGTAATAGTCGGGCGCGCCGCCCACGACCTCTTCCTGCGGCAGGATCAGGTGATATTTCACGTCCAGGATGCGGGACGTGGAATCCGCCCGCTCGATGAAGGTGCCCAGCCGGATGAAATTGTAGGAATCATCGCGGATCATGGTGCCGGCCAGGGCCCCGCGCACCAGATGGGAGCGGGACTTGACCCATTCGAAGAACGCGATGCTGCCCATGGCCTCGACCTGGTCGGCGGTCATGTACTGGATGCCGTGCCAGGTGTCGTTGATGGCTTCCCAGAGTTCGCGCGTGATGGTGTGGCGCTGCGCCCGCGCGTTCTCCCGCGCGACCGAGAAGCAGTTGAGGATGCTGGACGGGTTGTCGGGGTTCAGCGCCATGAACTCCAGCGTCGTGTCCGGGTCCACATCCCCGTGGGTTTCCCGGTACAGCGGTTCCACGCCGCCGGCGATCAGCACCGCGGTCCATTCGTCCGTGCCCCCCGCGTCCTGCGGCATCAGCGCCATGCGGCTGGCGACTTCCAGCAGGCGGGCTACATTCTCGGCGCGTTCGACGTAACGGGCCATCCAGAAAAGGTCGTCGGCTGTCCTGCTCAACATGATCAGTCCTCCAGCACCCAGGTGTCCTTGGTTCCGCCGCCCTGGCTGGAGTTCACGACCAGCGAACCCTCCTTCAGGGCAACCCGCGTCAGGCCGCCGGGCACGATCCGTATCCTGTCGGCCCCGCTCAACACGTAGGGTCGCAGGTCCACGTGCCGGGGCGCCACGCCGGAATCGACGAAGGTCGGACAGGTCGACAGCGACAGTGTCGGCTGCGCGATGAAACCCTGCGGGTCCGCCTTGATGCGCAGGGCATAGGCCTCCTGCTCCGCCCTGGTCGAGGCCGGGCCGACCAGCATGCCGTAACCGCCGGAGCCATGGACTTCCTTCACCACCAGCTCACCCAGGTTCTCCAGGATGTATTTCAGCTCGTCGGGCTTGCGGCCCATGTAGGTGGGGACATTGTTGAGGATCGGTTCCTCGCCCAGGTAGAACCGGATCATCTCCGGCACGTAGACATAGATCGCCTTGTCGTCGGCGACGCCGTTGCCGATGGCGTTGGCGATGGCGATGTTGCCCGCCCGGTAGGCCGCGACGAG
>CAJYBQ010000481.1 GCA_913064755.1 uncultured Alphaproteobacteria bacterium | reverse complement strand
TCAGCTGCCAGCTGATGTCGGAACGCAACCCCACCAAGGTCGGATCCTGCGGCAAGGTCCGCGCCGGGGCTTCCGTGCGCCTGGTGGACGCGAACGATTGCGAGGTGCCGGTGGGCGAGATCGGGGAGATGATTGTTCGCGATGAGCGACCCTGGGGCCTGAACCACGGCTACAACAACAATCCGGATGCCACCGCGAAGGCCTGGCGCAATGGCTGGTTCCATACGGGCGACGGGTTCCGCTATGATGAGAAGGGCTATTTCTTCTTCGTGGACCGGATCAAGGACGCGATCCGCCGCCGGGGCGAGAACATCTCCTCCTTCGAGGTGGAATCCGAAGTGACCCAGTTTCCCGCCATCCGCGAAGCGGCGGCGATTCCCGTCCCGTCCGACCTGAACGAGGACGAGGTCATGATCGTGGTGGCCCCGTCACCGGGGGAGGCAATCGATCCGGAGGCGCTGTTCCGTTTCCTGGAACCCCGCATGGCGCACTTCATGCTGCCCCGATACATCCGTGTCGTCGATGACCTGCCCAAGACCCCGACCCAGAAGGTTCAGAAGGTGAAATTGCGCGAAGACGGTGTCACCGCGGATACCTGGGACCGCGAAGCGGCAGGCATCAAGGTGCGACGCGAGAAGATCGGCGCGTAGGCAGGAACGAAGGGAACTCCGGTGGCACTTGCGCGCCGCGCAGGCCCGACAACCTGCTCAGGCTTCCATCTGGCGGTCCGAACGGTATTCGCTGGGTGACAGCCCGGTGACATTGCGGAACGCCCGGCTGAAATGCGCCGGGTCGGAGAAGCCGACCGAGAAGGCAATGGAAGCGATGGACAGGCCCCGCCGGGTCGGGTCCAGCAGGCGACGCTGGGCGGTGGCGATGCGCCGGGCGCGAATGACGCCGGACAGGGTCTCGCCACGCTCGGCAAACATCTTCTGGATATAGCGCTCGGACAGGCCAAGCTCCGCCGCCAGGGTGCCCGGACCCAGGGCCTCGTCATCCAGGCGGTTCTCGATGGCGCGCATGATCCGTCGCAGGTGCGCCAGGCGTACCGAGCTCTCGTTGCTCTTGCGCGCATCCACCGGCGCGGTCAGCGCCAGCGCCAGCAGGTCAAGCAGGTGTGGCGCCATGGCACCGGCTGATTCCGGGTCCAGTTCATCGCGCTGGCGGATCAGTGAATGGGCGAAATCGACAAACACCCTGACCAGCGGCGCGCGCCCGTCGCAGGATTGCGCCACCAGGTCATCGATCATCGGGATCCGGTCCCGCATGGTCGGCCCGTCAACGCGCAGCGTGATCAGGCTGTTCGCGGTCGCCTGCTGGTACTGATAGGTATCCGCCGTGGCGATGACAGTCAGGTCACCGGCCTGCAGTTCCGTTTCCCGCCCTGCCTGCCGCAGCGCGATCGAGTCACGCAGGGGAATGGGCAGAAAATAGAAATCACCGCCGGAGTCGCTCAGGTGTTCCTTCCGACGGAACACGTTCATCGGGTCACTGTCGATGGCACCGAAGCGGATGCCCGGAATGTCGAAGAAACCGAAGCGCGCGTTCTCGAAACCATTGGTCGGGTTGGTCAGGTCCAGCGCATACCAGTGCTCGTTCAGCGCATCCGTCCAGGCGCCCAGGCGCCTGCCCGCAGGCAGGTCGGAAACGTCAATGGTCTGGGGTTGCATCAGTTCGAAACCCATACTCGCTAACCCTTCTGCCCAGTATCGCCCAAAAATTCACCACCTCAATTCATTGCCGCATTTATAGCCATGTTGCACTGCACACTTCAATCAAATCTTCCAGGCAACTCGACGAACACGTCGCCCGACAACGACAGCCTTCGGCCAATCCAGCGCGCGAACCATACCAGCCCGACAAGATTTTGGCGACTTGGGGGCCAGATACCCCCCAATTGCCCCCTGCGCTAGCTGCATCATGCCGATAGTCTGGCCGCAATGAAATATTGATTGGGAGATCAGGTCTTGGATGCGGTAACGCTCGAAATCATGCACGGGAAGCTGCTCGCCACGGTGGACGAGATGGGGATGGTGCTGGCCCGGACCAGCATGAGCCCGGTGATCTACGAAGTGCTGGATTTCGCGTGTGGCATCTGTGACCGGAAGGGTGACCTGATCGCCCAGGCCAATGGCCTGACCCTGTTCACGGGCACCTTTGCGGCACAGGTCCGCTTCATCATCGCCAAGCACGGCGAGCGGATGCAGCCGGGCGATGCCTATATCACCAACGATCCCTTCCAGGGCGGCACGCATTGCTGCGACATGGCCGTCATCAAGCCCCTGTTCCATGACGGCGAGCGGCTGGGCTTTGCCATCACCGTGGCGCACTGGCTGGACGTCGGCGGTGCCGTGGCCGGCAGCCTGCCCGCCGACGCGACCGAGGTCTTCCAGGAAGGGCTGCGCCTGCCGGGCATCCAGCTCTGCCGCGACGGCAGGCTGCTGGATGACGTGCGGGACATCATCGCCGCGAATTCCCGCCTGCCGCAGATGGCGCTGGGCGATCTGAATGCCGAACTGGCGGCGGTGAACATTGCCGAACGGCGGCTGGCCGAACTGGTGGTCCGCCATGGTGCGGACGAGGTCAGGGAAGCCTTCGCGCAGATCCTGCACCACGGCGAGATCGAGGCCCGCAAGGCCGTCACCGCCTTGCCGGACGGCGTCTACGAGGCGCGCGACTGGATCGATGGCGACGGTGTCAGCGAAGAACACATTCCGGTGCAGGTGCGGGTGGTGATCGACGGGGATACGCTGACGGCGGACTTCACCGGCTGCGCCATGGCCCGGGGCGGCCCCATCAACTGCACCCGGGGGGCGCTGCAGTCCGCCGTGAAATCCGTCTTCAAGGCGCTTGTCAGCCCGCAGGAACCGTCCAACGAGGGCTGGTTCAGCCCGGTCGTCATCAAGATTCCGGACGGCACCGTCTTCAGCGCGGTCAGCCCGTCGCCGATCGGCTGGTACTACGAAGGCGCCGCACAAGCGTCCGAACTGGTCTGGAAGGCGCTGGCCCCGATCGCACCGGAGCGGTTCAGCGCCGGCAGCTACATGAGCCTCTGCGCCACCTATATCTGTGGCCGGGATCGCAGCGGCGAGATGTTCGTCCATATCGAACCCCAGCACGGTGGCTGGGGCGCGACACCGGAACGCGACGGGGCCAGCGGCCTGATCGCCATCACCGACGGCGACACCTACAATCTTTCCGTCGAATTGCTGGAGGCGAAATATCCGCTGCGCATCAGCCGCTCTGCCCCCAAACACCACAAGTCGCCCTGTCCGCTGCCGCCAGGCGCTGCCCTCCGGCGTGGCCCGGG
>CAJYBQ010000480.1 GCA_913064755.1 uncultured Alphaproteobacteria bacterium | reverse complement strand
GCGTTCTGCAGGAACCACCATGGCATGAGTGTTACCCCATCTGTCATCACGCCGACGCAGACGACGATGGCGCAGGCCTTGCTGGTCGGCACGCTGACCATGTCCACCATGCTCTATGCCATGACCGTCACCATCGCGAACGTCGCCCTGCCGAAGACGCAGGGGGAATTCGGAGCGACGCAGGATCAGATTGCCTGGGTGGTCACGATCAATATCGTGGCCACGGCGGTCATGACGCCGCTTACCGGCTGGCTGATCGCGCGGCTGGGGCAGCGCAAGGTGATGATGTTCTCGGTCGCGGGTTTCGCGGTCTCGACCATGCTCTGCGGCATGGCGACATCCCTGACCGAGATGGTGATCTACCGGGTCTTCCAGGGGCTGTGTGGCGCACCCATGGTGCCGACCAGCCAGTCCATCGTTCTGCAGTCCTTCACGAAGGACAAGCAGGCCAGCGTCATGTCGATCTTCGGCATGGGTGTTGTCATGGGCCCCATCATCGCGCCGACGCTCGGGGGCTACTTGTCGGAGGAATACGGCTGGCGCTGGGTGTTCTTCATGATCGTGCCCTGTGCCATTGCCGCCCTGACCGGCATCATCCTGATCGTGCGCGACCTGGCGACACCGGGGAAGGTCCGTCTCGACTGGACCGGCTTCATCAGCCTGTCGATCGCGGTTGCCGCCACCCAGTTGATGCTGGACCGGGGGGAGCGTGAGGACTGGTTCGAATCGATCGAGATCATGCTGGAGGCCGGGTTGGCGGCGCTGGCATTCTACATCTTCATCGCGCACAGCCTGACGTCGAAGGCACCGTTCCTGAATTTCAGGCTGTTCCGGGACCGCAACTATGCCTTCGGGATGCTGTTCATCCTGATCTTCGGCATGCTCAACTTCACGCCGATGGTGCTGTTCCCGCCGCTGTTGCAGCACCTCCGGGGCTTTCCGGACACGGATATCGGCTGGCTGCTGGCCATGCGCGGCGTCGGCACGCTGATCGCTTTCACGGCAATGGTCTGGCTGTCGAAGCATGACCCGCGCTTGTGGATGACCATCGGCTTCTTCCTGCAGGGGGTGGCAGGTCTCTACATCGCCGGTTTCAGCATCAACCTGACCGCCTTCGACGTGGCGTGGACCAGCGCGCTGCAGGGGTTCGGTGTCGGCATGACCTGGGTGCCGACCACCCAGATTGCCTTTGCCACGCTGGACCCGAAGGACGCGGGCGAGGGCAGCGCGGTGTTCCACCTGGTTCGCAATTTCGGCTCCAGCCTGTTCATCTCCGTCAGCATCGCGGTGGTGATCCGCACCAGCAACATCACCTATTCGGACCTGACCGCGCATGCGTCACCGTATAACGATAACTTCCTCTATTCCTCGTCTGCGGGGGCCTGGAACCTGGACAGTCTCACCGGTGTGGCCGCCTTCGCGGGTGAGATAGGGCGGCAATCGTCGATGATCGGCTACCTGAACGCGTTCTGGCTGTTCGGCGTGGTCTCGCTGGCCGTCATTCCGTTCCTGTGGATGGTGCGCTGGGAAGGCAACAAGTAGGGCAGGGCATCCGATGACGACACCGGCAGTTCCGCGTGTCGCCAGCGGTTCGCCATGCGGATACGGGCTGTTGACGGGCCGGATCGTACGCATGATCATCATTTCCAGTTCCGGGGAGAGACAGCGATGACCGATCAGACCGATGCATCCGTGGCTGAATGCCTGAAGTCAACTGACATGATCGACGCCGATCATCCTGAAATCATTGAATTTGCAAGACGCGTGGTCGGAGATGAAACCGACCCGAAGATCAAGGCGATCAAGCTGTATTACGCCGTCCGGGACGGGTTCTACTACGATCCCTACGGCGTGCGAATGACCCGTGACCACTTCCGTGCCAGCGCCTGTCTCGAGCGGAAATCGGGGTTCTGCATCACCAAGGCGGGCTTCCTTGCCGCGGCTGCCAGGGCCGTGGGCGTGCCGGCGCGACTGGGCTTCGCGGACGTGCGCAACCACGTGTCGACCAAGCGCATGACGGAGCAGATGGGCACGGACGTGTTCCACTATCACGGCTTCACGGAACTGCTGATCGACGGCAGGTGGGTCAAGGCGACCCCGGCCTTCAACATCGAACTCTGCGACAAGTTCGGAATCCTGCCGCTGGATTTCGACGGGGTGAACGACTCGGTCTTCCACCCGTTCACCGCAGACGGATCGCGCCACATGGAGTACGTGATGGAGCGCGGGCATCGCGATGATCTGCCGTTTGACGAGATTCGCGACTGCTTCCGCGAGAAATATCCCTACATGTTCGATGAAGAGACCGCCATCGCAGGTGATTTCGCGGCCGAGGCAGCGGCAGAGAACGCCTGATTTTCAATGGTTTGTAGCGGCTGGAAGGGGCTGCGGCGCTTGGTCCGCGTGCCGGACCCATCGCGGAACTGGTTGCCTTGGCGCTGTGATGGCATAAGTCGCAGCACAATCAATCCAGCCCATGATCGCCGTGAACGGATATTTCCCGCCTTCGGCGATTACGTGGCGGCCCGGAGCCTGTTGCCGACGGGCCCGTCCATAGGAGGTCCGTCGTGATCACGATCCGTGAAGCCCTCACATTTGATGATGTCCTGCTGGCCCCGCGCGCGTCCAGCGTTCTGCCGGGTGATGTCAGCACCCGCACCTCCCTGACACGGGAAATCGAACTGGGTATCCCGATCCTGTCGTCCGCCATGGACACGGTGACCGAAGCACCGATGGCCATCGCCATGGCGCGGCTGGGCGGTATCGGCGTGGTGCACAAGAACCTGAGCATCGAGGAACAGGCCGAGGAAGTGCGCAAGGTGAAGCGCTACGAGTCCGGCATGGTGGTCAACCCGGTCACGATCTATCCCGACGAGCCGCTGGCAAACGCGCTGGCGATGATGGAAGCCCGCGCCATTTCCGGCATCCCGGTGGTGGAACGCGATACCCGGCGTCTTGCCGGTATCCTGACCCATCGCGACGTGCGCTTTGCCACAGACAAGCGCCAGCCGGTCTCGGAGCTGATGACCTGCGAGGGGCTGGTCACGGTCCAGGACACCGGTGTCAATCGCAACGAGGCCAAGCGCCTGCTGCATCAGCACCGCATCGAGAAACTGCTGGTCGTCGACGATGCCTACCGCTGCGTCGGCCTGATCACGGTGAAGGATATCGAGAAGGCGGAGACGCATCCCAATGCGTCCAAGGATGCGCAGGGTCGCCTCAGGGTCGCCGCCGCGACCGGTGTCGGCGAAGAGGGCATGCGCCGGACGGAAGCGCTGATCGAAGCCGGTGTCGACCTGGTTGTCGTGGATACAGCGCAC
>CAJYBQ010000479.1 GCA_913064755.1 uncultured Alphaproteobacteria bacterium | reverse complement strand
TCTGCCTGGTCGACGGCGGGCCCCGCCCGGGCCGGCGCGGCCCCGACGCACGCGACCCTCGGGCCGCCATCGGGTGGGAGCGGTCCGATGCCGACGCTTTACCAGTACAGCCGCGCCAGCAGGGCGGGGCCGCGGTGCCGCCAGGCCTGCGTCTGGCCGCGCCCGTAGGCGGCCATGTAGTCGGCGAACACCGGGTTGAACAGCATCGGCACGTGGCCGAAGCAATCATGAAAGACGTCCGGTTCCTGCAGGTAATCCAGTTGGGCGCGTTGCCTGATCCAGTTGGTCACGGGAAAGCGCCGGTTGGCCAGGTGGCGAAAGAACACGTCGTCGGGTACCAGCCCCGCCACCGCCACGATGCGCCAGCCCGTAGCGGCCTCCAGGATGTCGGAAAGTGCCTCGAAATCAGGGATGCCGTCCGCGGCAACGCCCAGCGCCTTCAGCCCGTCCACGAACTCCGGCGCGGCGCGGCCGGGCAGCAGCTTCGACTGGCGCTCGAACAACGTCCGCCAGACCGCGTGGTCCTCGTCCGTATAGGCGTCGAATCCCTGATCGATGACAAAGTCGTTCATGCCACCGACGTTAGCCGTTTCGCCGTCGTCCCGGCAACCGTGGTCCGATGATGGCGCTGGCTTCTGCCGCGCCCCTGTGGCTAGAGCCGTTCCAGCTTGACGGGAAGGCCGTCCAGCGGCTTCGGAATGGGGATGCGTGCCCATTCCGGCTCGTACCCCTCGGCCACGCTGATGCGGAACCGCTGCAGGAACTGGAACGAGAAGGCCTTCACCTGCATGTAGGCGAAATGCATGCCGAGGCACTTGTGCGCCCCGCCGCCGAACGGCGACCAGGCGAACTTGTGATTGCGGTGTTCCGCCCGGTTGGCGGAGAAGCGATCGGGATCGAACTTCGCCGGGTCGGTCCAGAGTTCCGGCATCATCTGCACGAAGCCGGGCGAGACGGTCACGTTGGTGCCCGCGGGGATCGTCTTGCCCTGGAATTCGAAGTCCCGCAGCACGCGGCGCGGAATGAAGGGCACCGGCGGGATGCAGCGCAGGGCCTCGTTGAAGGTCCGCTCCGCGTAGTCCATGTCGCCCATCCGGTCGTAGGCCAGGTGATCACCGCCGATTTCCTGCACTTCCGCCCGGATCCGTTCCTGCCATTCGGGAAATGCGGCAAGGGCCCAGAACATCGTGGTCAGAGAACTGGTCGTGGTGTCATGCGCGGCCATCAGCAGGAAGTTCAGGTGGTCGATGATCTCCTGGTCCGAAAGCTTCTGCCCGTCCTCGGATTCCGCCTGGCAGAGCTGCGTGAACATGTCGTCGCCATCGCCGGCCCGGCGGACCGGTATCAGGTCCCGGAAGAAACCGTTCAGGAACTTCCGCGCCTTCACGCCCCTGGCCATGGCCAGGCCGGGTACCGGACGGCGGACAACGGCGACCGACGCCGCGACCTCGTCGATGAAGGCCTGGTTGATCCGCCGCGATTCCGGACCCATGTCCAGGCCCAGGAAGACGCTGGCACCCAGGTCCAGGGTCAGGTCCTTGATCGCCGGGTAGAACTTGAACTCCGGCGTCTTTTCCCAGTCGTCCATGCGGGAATCGATGCTGCGGTTCATGCGCAGCAGGTAATCCTTCATGGGGGCCGGCTTGAACGCGACCTGCATGATCTTGCGATGCGCGCGGTGGTCGTCGAAATCCCGCAGCATCAGGCCGTCGGAAAACAGCTGTGCCAGCATGTGTGACCAGCCAAGCTTCGAGGAGAAGTTCTTCTCCCGATCCATCAGCACCATTTCCAGCGCGTCGGGGCCGAGCATCGTCACGCTCCATCGCATGAACGTCTTGCTCTTGTAGACCGCGCCGTGGTTGGTGAAATTCTGGCGCTGCAGCCCCATCGGGTCCTTCAGGAACTTCAGCGTGTCGCCGAGCACCGGCAAGCCCTTGTTGCCCGGCAGGTGCGCCAGGGTGTTCTCATCCGCACGCGGGGGAATCGTCTGATCGATGGCGGTCATTGCGATGGCTCCGTACAGGGTCAGCTTGCGGCACGCTTCGGGACGTTAACTGAACTCTAGTCAGTTAATCTGGCGCGGGCAATCATCCGAAAAGCAGAAAGCCGCCACGCGAATGTCCTCGCGGTGGCGGCTTCCCGGTTTCAGGCCAGTCAGATGGTCAGCTCGACCGTCGGCTACTTGCTGACTTCGTCATCATCCTCGTCGTCGGTCTTGGCATCGTCATCGTCATCTTCGTCATCGACTTCGATATCCGGGTCACCCAGATCGACGGGTTCGTTGTTGTCTTCCTCATCGACGTCCGGTGTTCCGGGAACGGGGGCGTCGGCATCTTCGTCCTCGTCGTCGTCCAGCGAGACGACGACATCATCATCGTCATCGTCCAGCAGCGTATCGTCGTCGTCATCGTCCAGATCGTCATCATCATCATCGTCGACCTTCTTGGTCGCCTTGATGGCAGGGACGGGTTTCTTCGGCGCATCCGCCGGTGCCGGTCGGCGCTGCTTGAACACGACCAGCGGCTGGTTCTCTGCTCCACACTTCGGGCAGATCAGAGGCGTCTTGTTGAAGTCGTAGAATTTGGTGCTACAGCTGGAGCAGCTGTGTTTCGCACCCCATGCGGGGTTGGGCATGTGCGGCGGTCTCCGATAAGCTGTTGCCTGAATATTCGTCGGGGTGAATAAACGCTTCTGCGCCGCCCTGTAAAGCTTTCTGTCCGAGCGGCTCAGCTTGCGGCGGCGACCGCGTGCTGCAATTCAGGGGGCGAGGACTGCGTTTTGGTCATCACTTCCGGGTCGCCCAGGCAAACGCGGTTGCGGCCCGTGCCCTTGGCCTTGTAGAGCGCCCTGTCCGCACGCTCGATCAGGTCGCTGCCCGGTTCGCCGAGGGTGAACTCGGCCACGCCGAATGACATTGTCACGCGGGAGATCGCTTCGCCGGTGCTCTTGCGCACGATCCGCTTGCGTTCCACCGCCAGGCGAATGGCATCCGCCACCTTCGCGGCGTCCTTCAGCCGGGTATGCGGCAGGATCATCGCGAACTCCTCCCCGCCGTAGCGGCAGGGAATGTCCTGGCCCTTCAGGGTGCTGCGCAGGATGCCGCCCACCAGGCGCAGGACCTGGTCGCCGACCTGGTGGCCGTAGTTGTCGTTGAACTTCTTGAAGTGATCGATATCGCATATGAACAGCGCACTGTGGTCCTCTGCCTCGCCCGCTGCCATTCTCACCACACTCTGTGCGCTGTCGAACCCTGCCCCGCTCCACACTCTGCGTAGTTATGCGGCCTCTGTCCCGGCTGCCGCCCCCGCTCCCACTCCGCCCGGG
>CAJYBQ010000478.1 GCA_913064755.1 uncultured Alphaproteobacteria bacterium | reverse complement strand
GATGTCGGTGGAGGCCAACGTGTTCGAAAGCGGACTCAAGATATTCACCTGGCCGAGCTATTTCGTGCTGCCCGTGGGCTTCGGCCTGTTCGCGCTGGTGCTGCTCTACCGCTTTCTCTGCAGCACCACCGGGCTCGCAAGCGGCCTCGGCGAGACCCCGTTCGACGCGGAAGCCCATGAACAGGCGGCCGCGCTGGAAAACTGAAGGGGTGGGGGCTGAACGGAAACCGAACTCATCGGCCTGCTGGGCCTCGGCGGTCTGCTGGTCATGCTGCTGCTGCGGGTTCCCATCGGGATCGCGCTGATCCTGGTCAGCTTCGGCGGCATCTACATCATGATCGGCAGTCGCCCGGCCTGGGGCATCCTGTCGACCATTCCCTACGACTTCGCGGCGAAATGGACCCTCTCGTCCGTGCCGATGTTCCTGATGATGGGCTTCGTCTGCTACCACGCGGGGCTGACCAAGAGCCTGTTCGACGCCTGTCGCAGCTGGATGGCGAAGATACCCGGCGGCCTGGCCATTGCCTCGGTCATCGGTTCCGCCGGGTTCGCCGCGGTCACGGGGTCATCGGTGGCCTGTGCCGCCGCCATGGGCCGCATCGCGGTGCCGGAGATGATCGCCAAGCGCTACGACGCGGCCCTGGCCACCGGCACCATCGCGGCGGCCGGCACCCTGGGTGCGCTGATCCCGCCGTCGATCCTGCTGATCCTGTTCGGTGTCTTTGCCGAGGTGCCGATCGGCAAGCTGTTCATCGGCGGTGTCGGTGCCGGGCTGCTGACCGCCTTTGCCTACGTCATGATGATCTACGTGCGCGCCCGGCTCAATCCGGCCCTCGCCCCGGCGATGGACGAGACCCCGCCGCTGTCGGAACGGCTGGACCACCTGTCGCGGACCTGGCCCCTGATCGTCATCCTGTTCATCGTCATCGGCGGTATCTTCGCCGGGCTGTTCACCGCGACGGAAGCCGGGGCCATCGGTGCCTTCGCCTCCATCGTCATCTCGCTGGCCAAGGGGTCGCTGACCCGCGAAGCCTTCTGGAACGCGGTTCTCGAGACCCTCAGCACCACCGGCGCGCTGTTCCTGATCGCGGTGGGTGCCAACCTGCTGACCCGCTTCCTGGCCCTTTCCGGCAGTGGCGACCTGATCGCCACCGCCATCCTGGGGCTGCAGGCCGACACGCTGATGCTGATCCTGGGCATTTCCCTGCTCTACCTGGTGCTGGGCATGTTCCTCGACCCGCTGGGGGCGATGCTGCTGACCCTGCCGGTGCTGCTGCCGGTGCTGGAAAAGAGCAACGTCGACCTGATCTGGTTCGGCGTCTACCTGGTGAAGTTCCTGGAGATCGGCATGATCACACCACCGATCGGCCTCAACGTCTTCGTCATCAAGGGGGTGGTCGGCAACCTGGCCAGTCTCTCGACGATCTTTCGGGGGATCATGTGGTTCCTGGTGGCGGACGCGGTGGTCGTCGCGCTGCTGATCGCCTTCCCCGGCATCATCACCTATCTGCCGGCCCTGATGGAATAGATCCTGCCGGACGTCCGGCGACCATGGCCCGCATCCAGAATCGACAAGCGAGGAGCAAGCAATGACCGAGGCCCTGATCGACAGCCGCATGGCCGGACCGGACATGTGCGTCACCGGCGCGCTGATCGACCGCAATGCCGCCGCGACCCCCGACAAGGTCTACGCGGTGTTTCCCGACGGCAGCGAATGGACTTATGCCGAACTGCGGCAACGGGTGCGGCAGACCGCGGTCGGGCTGGAACGGCTGGGGGTAAAGCAGGGCGATCACGTTGTCTGCTGGCTGCCGAACGGGCAGGACGCCCTGCGTGTCTGGTTCGCCATCAACTACCTGGGCGCGGTCTACGTGCCGATCAACACCTCGTACCGGGGCGGCATCCTGGCCCACGTGGTGGCCAATTCGGATGCCCGCCTGATCGTCGCGCATGCCGACCTGGCCCCCCGGCTGGCGGACATCGACCGGGCCGCGCTGACGTCGATCGTCGTGCTTGGCGGCACCCTGGAAAGCTGCGCCGACCTGCAGGTGCATCCCGCGGCGGCCCTGTCCCCCGCCGACGGCGAACCCACGCCGCCGCCGCGCACGGTCATGCCCTGGGACACGCAGTCGATCATCTACACGTCCGGCACCACGGGTCCGTCGAAGGGCGTGCTTTCGTCCTACCTGCACGCCTATACGACCGGCGCGGCCTATTCCAGCCTGCCGGGAGAAGACGGCAAGCCGCTGATCACCTCCGATGACCGCTACCTGCTCAGCCTGCCGATGTTCCATGTCGGCGGCACGCTGCCGGCGCACATCATGCTGGCCATGGGCGGGTCGATCTCCATCGTCGATTCGTTCAACACGAAGACCTTCTGGAAGACGATCCGGGACACCAGGGTCACCTTCGCCATCCTGCTGGGGGTCATGGCCCAGTTCCTGGCCAAGCAGGACCCGGTGCCGGAGGAGGTCGACAATCCCCTGCGCACGGTCATGCTGGTGCCCTTCGACTTCGATCCGACCGCGTTCCGTGCCCGCTTCGGGGTCCAGACCATGACCCTCTTCAACATGACGGAAATCTCCTGCCCGCTGCTGGCCCCGGTCCACGCCACCCCGCTGCACAGCCCCGGGCCGCCGCGCGCCGGGAACCCACGACACCGCCGATCACAGCCTGCCCTATGTCGTCGGACTGGCGCTGATGGATGGCGAGATCGGCGACGATTCCTTCAGCCGGGAACGGCTGCACGACCCGAAGCTCGCTGCACTGATGGGCATGACCACGGTCGAGGAAGACGACGCCCTGACCGAGATATATCCGGAATCCTCCCCCAGCAATATTACGGTCCGGCTGCGGGACGGCAGCGAAATTCGCAACGACCTGCGCTACCCCAAAGGCCACGCCGAGGCCCCCATGAGCGAGGCCGAGGTCGAAAGCAAGTTCACCGGATTGTTTCGCGGCTATCACAGTGACGCCGGCGCCGCGGAAATGGTCCGGCTGATCGCCCGACTGGAAGAGGGACCGGATATCGGCGCGCTATTCACCGCATTCGCGCGGGAAATCTGACCTTGCAGCGCCTTGTGGACAGCGCAGAGGACCCTGAACTGCCTGACAACAGGGGCAATCCGTCGCAAACCGGCACACCTCCATGAGATGCAGATAACACTGCCCTGTTCGTGGACTGAGGGCGGGTTGACCGGCTCCGCGCGATCAACAAGAATTACGAGCAAGAACAGACCCGCCCCGCTCGAAACGCGACGGGGGCTGAGGGATCAATGACCGTGTTAAACGGCGCTTGTTCATGCAATACAGGGAGGAAGAACCAA
>CAJYBQ010000477.1 GCA_913064755.1 uncultured Alphaproteobacteria bacterium | reverse complement strand
GCCAGGTCGTCGGTGGCTCCACCACGTCACGCCGCCAGGGGTGCGTCTGATACTTCTCGATGCCGGCAAGTGTTTCCTGCATGCGGCGACCGATCTCTGCCGCCACCGCCGCGTTCAGGCGACCCGTATCGACCTGGCCCATGCGGCCCACCAGGTCCGCGGCCTTGTCGGCCAGGTCAGGATGCCACGGAATTCCCCCGGACAGCGCCAGCGGCAGCCCCGCCATCGACCCGGTCAGCGTTGCGCCCACCGTCGCCAGGTGCAGCGCCAGCGGGCGTGGCCCCAGCCGTCTCGAGGGTTGCGTCGGCATCGGCCTCGGCATCTCTGGCTCCTGCGCCATCCTGGTCTGCGGTCCGGTCATCCAGCCATCCGGTCAAGGCCTGCCAGCTGTCCCTCAGCCGGGGATCGGTCGAGACCCGCGCCGCCTGTTCCTGCCAGAGATCCACGTACTGGCGGGCAAGACGTTCCGGGTCAGAGGGTTCGGGTTCTGGCTTGCGCATCCCCGCAAGCCTACAGCATTTCGGTTGGCGACGGTATCATGCTGCGCAGCATGCTTACGCTGCATTGCAGAATACGCCTTGCGCAATGCAGCATGAAACGGCGATAGTTAAGGGGCACCGCTGCCCCGATGCAGCGGACAATGCCACAGCTGGCCGGAGTTTTTGAATGTCACGTCGCGACAAGACCGGATCAGGTCCGGTTACCATCAAGAAGTATGCAAACCGGCGGCTCTACAATACATCCACCTCTTCTTACGTGACGCTTGATCACCTGTCGGAGATGGTGCGCGACGACATCGATTTCGTGGTCTTCGACGCCAAGTCGGGCGAAGACATCACCCGGTCGGTCCTGACACAGATCATCTTCGAGGCGGAGGGCAAGGGCCAGAACGTGCTGCCCGTCAATTTCCTGCGCCAGTTGATCAGTTTCTACGGCGACAGCCTGCAGGGTCTGCTGCCGAGCTACCTCGACATGTCCATGGACGCCTTCTCGAAGAACCAGGAGGAGATGCGGACCCGGTTCAGCGGCCCGCTCGGCACCCCGCTGAAGCACTTCGAGGAAGCCACGAAGCGCAACATGGCGTTGTTCGACCAGACCATGTCGATGTTCAATCCCTTCATGGCCTCCGTCGATCCGACATCCATGGGCAAGGCATCGCCCCCCGCGTCATCGTCACCCGCGGCACCGGAACGCAAGGACGCGTCCACGCCGCCCGCATCGCCCCCGAAAGAGCCGGCAGACGATGCGGCCGCGTCGGGCGGTGCGCTGGACACCGGTGATATCGAGCAGATGAAGGGCCAGCTCGATGCCATGCAGAAACAGCTCGAGAAGCTGATGAAGCCCAAGGAATGACCTGGGCGATTTGACTAAAATTCTCGGCAAATTTGCGGACTATTAACCAGGTCTTGTAATTAACGATTTGTCGACAGGACCCGCGATAGCTATATTTGCTGTATGCGAAACCCAGTCCCAGCACAGTCATGCGCGTGATCGGCGTCGGAAATGCCTCGGCACCCGCACTTGCCGCTGCCTCCGTTCCGGTGGCGGAACGCGGCAATGCGCCTGATGCACGGGTCGCCGCAGTTCCGCCGATCGAGGCCAGCCGGAAACTGGATGACGCCGAACGGAAGGCCCTGGCCAGCAAGCCCGCGCCGGACCGGGACGAGGAAACCGCAACCCACTGGCCCGCCCCCACCCTGCATGGCCTGGTCGGGCATCGCCTGCTGTTCGAAGTGCAGCGACAGGCTCAGGAATACGTGATGCCCGGCGAAGGCATGCCCGGCGAAGGCCAGCGCGCATCGCTGGCCGACCGGGCCTCCGATGCGGTGATCGCCTACCAGAGTGCCAGGGATCTTTCGACCATGGTACTGACCCTCGAACAGGGCGGTCTGCGGCAGCCATTCAGGGTCTGACACCCATCCATTGCCCGCCTGACGCATGGGTCCATGTCGCCAGGAACATGACCCCGCATGCGGCGGGCACTTGACGACAGGGTTCCGCTGCGTCAGAAACTACCCACGAGTAGCACTTCGACACGATGCAGTAGTTTCACGGACGCCGAGATCGGTTCGTGTTGCTTCCGCGTGATGATGTCTTCGCGATACCGGTTCGAGAGCGCGGCACCTGCAGACGATCGCCAGACGCCGCCGCCTGCTGCCTGACCGGGTGACAGACAGGAGTTTCCGCCGGGCCGACTGGGGAGGAGGCCGGGAAGGGGAGGATGACGCGGCCGGAGAGATCCGGCCGCGTTGTTTGTTTCAGGGCCTCTCGGGTCGGCCGCCAGCGCCCTTGTCCGAGGCCCCTGCGATCAATCGATCAGCGCCTGGTGCACCAGGGCCCGCAGTTCCTTGCGGATCGGGTAATGGCTGGACGGCACCAGCTGCGTCATGAACATCACCACCATGTCCTCGACCGGATCGACCCAGAACGCGGTCGACGCCATGCCACCCCAGCCATGATCCCCGACGCTGCCCATGGTCTGGCTGATTGCCGGGTCGAGCATGACCCAGAAGCGGAGACCGAAGCCGACGCCCGCGAAGGAGACTTCGGAGAACACCGCCTGCCCCATGCTGGCCAGGTCGCCCGGCAGATGGTTCGAGGCCATGAAATCGACTGTCCGCGGCCCCAGCAGGCGCGTTTCGCCGACGCGGCCCTTGCAGCGCAGCATCTCGGCGAACTTCAGGTAATCGACGGCCGTGGAGATCAACCCGCCACCGCCCGAGAAGGTCATGCCCTGGCTGCGCAGGAAGACACTTTCCGCCGGCTTTTCCAGCAGCCTCAGCGAATTGTCCTCGTTGGGCGTGTAGAGCGCGGCGAAGCGGTCGAGCTTGTCGGCGGGGACACCAAAGCCGGTATCGTTCATGCCCAGCGGCTGGAAGATGCGGCTGGTCAGGAATGCATCCAGGCTCTGGCCGGAAATCACTTCCACCAACCGCCCGACAACATCCGTCGAAACGCCGTAGTTCCAGCGCGCGCCCGGCTGGAACGCCAGCGGATACTTCGCCAGTTCCTTCACCATCGGCTCCAGGCCGCCGCCGCGTTTCGGACCGAAGTCGATCTTCCCCGCGGTATAGGCATCCCCCAGCACGCCACCGTTGAAGCCGTAGGTCAGGCCGGAGGCCGGGGTCAGCAGGCGGTGCCGGGGCACCGGCGTCGGCCAGGACCGGCATGGCCTCGGCGGGGAATTCCGGGGCGATGTCGGGGATCGGCGCGAAACCGCGCAGCAGTGACCGGGCGTAGAGGCCGGTGCCACCGCACAGCACCGGCACCTGCCCATTGGCCCAGCACAGCCGTATCTCCGCCGCCGCGCGGGTCGCCCGGAGGGCGGCGGAAAACGGCTCCGCCGCATCC
>CAJYBQ010000476.1 GCA_913064755.1 uncultured Alphaproteobacteria bacterium | reverse complement strand
GGGAAGGTTATCCAGTCCTTTGGTGAGGTCGTAATTGGCGGAAACTATGCAGTAGGTTTGGTGGTATTCCTGATTTTAATGATTATCGACTTTGTGGTGGTAACCAAAGGTGCGGGGCGAATATCAGAAGTTAGCGCGCGATTTACGCTAGATGCAATGCCCGGTAAACAAATGGCTATCGATGCCGATTTAAATGCCGGTATTTTGACTCAGGACGAAGCTAAGTTACGCAGACAAGAAGTGGGCAGCGAAGCCGATTTTTACGGCGCAATGGATGGTGCCAGCAAATTTGTTCGCGGTGACGCGATTGCCGCTGACCTTGTAGTCGGTGACCTTGGACCAGAGGAACTGGATCGGGTTGCCGCTGGCGGGGTCGCCCGCACGCTGCAGCGACCAGGCGACATCCTCCGCCGTGAAGGCCGACACGTCGTGCCAGGTCACACCTTCGCGCACATCCATCCAGATCCCGATCCGGTCGTCGTTCCAGCCCCAGCCGGTCAGAAGGCCGGGCGAAAAGATGAGGTCAGGGTTCTGCATGATAGGCTGGTCCTAGACGGTCTGATAGAAGGTCTGGATCGTCGGATTGACCGCCGACAGGCCCACCGTGGGGTCCCAGGATGGCAGATTGACGTGATAGGAAATCGTCACGGCGCCAGCGGCATGCGAGGCAGGCAGCGCCCGCCCGGGGGCCAGCCGCATCGCCGCCGCGCCCAATCCGGTTCCCTGCAACATCGCCCTGCGTGTGAGGTTCATGGTCCCACCTTCCCTTTTCGTTTCCCTGTCCTGTGGCCCGCAGTATGGCGCGCACACCGCAACTGGCAACCGCTCATGCGCCGAAACGGGTGCCTTGCGGACCAGTCCAGTGTGGCGGAGATGCACCGACAGGCGAATTGCCAAGTGAATGGGCGTTACCGTCCTGCTGCCATGTCCCGAGCCGGTGTAATGCTTGCGCGCAATTGCATGCGATCCGCACCGCAATGCCGTTTCACTGGCGAGCAGGACCTGTCGAAGCGTGCAGTCGGACCGCATGAACCCTATACTTCCGTGCAGGCTCGGCCCTGCTGCGAAATCGATATTTTTCACCAGGCCTCGTTCGGAGGTATCGGCGGCAGGTTGCCAAGGCGTTTGTCCGACCATGGACACGGCATTGAAGGCAGAAGTCATCCGACCAGGAGACTCATGATGTCAGCGAAGCAGAAGATCATTCATGCTGCCGGCGACCTTTTCGCCCGCAATGCCATCGACATGGTTTCACAGAAGCAGATTCTCGAAGCGGCCGGACAGCGCAACTCGTCAGCCATCCAGTATCATTTCGGGTCCCGCGAAGGATTGCTGCGTGCCGTGTTCGAACGCGGCGTCGCCCGTATCGACGTCCGGCGGAACGAGATCCTGGACGCGTTGGAGGCGGAAGGCCGTCCTCTCGTGCTGAGGGACTACGTCACGGCGCTGGTCCTCCCGCTCTGTGAACAGCGGCTGGAGGGAGAGATCGGCAATCAGACGCTCCGGTTCCTCAGCCAGGTGCTGCAGGACCCGAACATCCGCCTGACCGAGATCATGAAGGGCATCGACAGCGGCATGCGGCGCGGGCACCTGGGTGTGGTCAGATGCACCGACGGCATCCCGCCGCTGTTGCTGCGCTTCCGGCTGTTCAGTGCAAGCATGATGGTTTCGGGCGTTCTCTGCGACTGGGATCGCAATCGGAAACTGGAGCGGTTCTCCGCCGTGTTCGTGGACGACCTGATCAACATGGTCATGGCCATGGTCTCGCAACCACCGTCCGAAGCCGCGCTGGCAGAGTTGATGGATGCGCCGGTGGGCGAAGAGAAGAACATGGGCTACAGCGCCCCGGAAACCGATGCCTGAGACCGGCACCTGACGCTGGCCACACGCCCGGACTGTCGTCCCGCGTCAGGCGGGCCGCCCGGCATCGTAAGGCCCGACGTCGCATGGCCTGACGTCGCATGGCCTGACTTCGCACGGAGTTGCACGCAGCGGGATCGAGCCGCTGATCGGGTCGGCAATATCCGTCCCTATGGCCTGGTTCATGTTGGCGGGCATGACTGCCGACGACGCCGGGTCATCCGTCGCGTCCGGCACCCACCAGCCATGCTGGGCAAAGACCGCGTCGGGTGACATGTCCCTGGTGATCCGCGCCCTTGCCACGAAACGACCGGTCGCGGTCGTCACCTCCACCCAGTCCCGATCACTGATCCCCCGGGCGGAGGCCGTCTCCGCCGCGATCTCCAGCAGGGGGTCGGGCATCAGCTTGCGCAGGGAGGCGATGTTGCGGTGCTGACTGTGGCAGTAGGCCACTGTCTTGGCGCAACCGAGCGTCAGCGCGGGCATGTCGGTTCCAGCCCTGTCGTGCCAGACCGGCAGCGCATCCTGCCCGTGATCGTGAAATTGTTCCGACCAGATTTCCACCCGGCGTGTCGGTGTGCGGAACCCCTTGGCCACGCCGTCCGAGCCCTTTTCGGCATGGGTCCTGAACGCCACCTGCCCCGGCAGGACGATGCCCCCCGGTCGGGCGCGCAGGTCGGCAACCGTGATGCCCGCAGGCGCAAGCGCGTGATCATGCCCGCGATCCACGTCGCCATCGAACATCCTGTCCATGAAACCGAGACGCTTCGACAGGCCGAGAACGATGTCGATATCGCTGCGCGCCTCGCCGACCGGGGACACCACGGCGGGACGCAGTTGAACCTGCCGCAGGCCGTCCAGGCTGCCGTCGAAACCCGTCCGCAGCCCTTCCCGCTCCCACGATGTCGCGACCGGCAGGACGATATCGGCATATTCCGCGCTGGGGTTCAGGAAGAAGTCCGCATGAACATGAAACGGCAGCGCCGCCAGCGCCTCCCGTGCCAGCGCCGTATCCGGCTGCGCGGCGAGCGGATTGCCGCCAAAGGCGATCAGCGCCCGGATCGGGTAAGGCCCCTGCCCCAGGATCGCGCGGTAGACATCGCGGCCCGTCACCCAGCCACTTGTCCCCGGCCCCAGCGGCCGGTCATCCAGGCCCAGCGCCTTGCCCTTCTGCCCGGCGCTGATCAGGTCCTGACCGGAGATGTCATTGAACGCCCCGGCCCCGCCGGGCACATTGCCGCCCGGTGCCCCCAGGCTGCCGGTCATGGCGTAGAGCATGGAGATGGCGCGATCGGTCTGGGTGGCGGTCACGCTCTGCCCGACCCCGGTCCAGGCGTAATAGGCAACGGACGGACTTCCACCCAGGATCGCGGCCGCCTGTTCCAGTTTCTCCACCGGAACGCCGGTGATCCCCGCCACCCGTGCCGGTTCATGTTCCGTCAGCAAGGCCTGCCAGGCGCTGAACGCGGACCTGCATGCAACCGGCCCGGCAAGGGTTTCG
>CAJYBQ010000475.1 GCA_913064755.1 uncultured Alphaproteobacteria bacterium | reverse complement strand
AGCAACAGGCCGACTTGGAGCGGCATCGGCCCGGCCGGACGTGGTCTTGTCGGGGACGTATTGCAGCAGGTCGGCGCGGTTCTTCCGGAAGCACTTGACCAGCGGAATGGACCCGAGGGTCACCAGACCGAGGACATTCTCCAGCTGTTCGGGAGAGCGGAAGGCATTGTCGAGCTGTTCAAGCAGCAGCACGATACCGACGCTGACAGCCAGACCCAGGATGGTGACGATCAGCATCGACCGCGGGCGGTTCGGGCTGGACGGTCGGCCGGGACGTTCCGCCTGCGAGATGATCCGCGAGTCGGCCTGCTGGATCTGCTCCTGCTCGCTGGTCTCCTTGAACCGCGAAAGGAAGCTCGTGTAGAGTACACGGGTCGCCTCGGCCTCGCGTTCCAGCTGCCGCAGTTCCACGGACGACTGGTCCTGCGTGATGGCGCGCTGTTCCAGCTGGCGCACGCTGCGCTGCAGCGTCTGCTCACGCGCCGTCGCCACGTTCAGCTCCGTCCTGAGCGAACGCACGACCTTGCCCACTTCGCGTTCGATCGCGGCACGGGTATCCGCCAGTTCGGCACGCACGTTCAGGATCCGGGGATGACGTTCGGCATAGCGCGTCGAGAGCTCTGCGTCCTGCCGTTCCAGGTCCGAAAGCTTCTGGCGCAGCGAATTGACCAGGGGCGAAGAAAGCGACTCGGCGGCGATGGCGGTGCCTTCACCGGCAACCTGCTGGTACCGCGCCTCGGCCTCGGCCCGCGCAGCCCGTGCCAGGACCAGCTCGGAATTCAACTGGGTCAGTTGCTGCGATGTCAGCACGCTGCCCTGACCGGTGCTGTTGGTCTGGCGTGCCTTGAAGGCGGCAACCGCGCCTTCCTTTTCCTCGACCTGGCTCTTCAGGTCGGCCAGCCGTTCGTTCAGCCAGGACGTCGCCCGCCGCGTTGCCTCGTACTTCGCTTCAAGCTGGTCGATGATGTACTGCTCGGCGATCGTATTGGCGATCAACTGGGCCTTTCGCGGGTCCGGCGACGAGTAACCGACCTGGATCGCGACGGTACCCGGCACGCCGCCGGCGGACATGTTGCCCCGCAGGGTGCCGACGATGCCGCGCTTGATCGCACGCATTTCCGATCCGTCCGGATCGATGGAGTCGATCGATGCGGGAGGCACGGGCGTTCCGTCCGCACCCGTCAGCAGACGGATGACCGACTGCGGCAGTATCCGCTCCAGCCCGTAGAGTGTGGCGTAGGGAATGACCGGGCGCAGCGCGTAGTTGAACTCGGGGTCCCGTTCCAGGCGCAGCTTGTCCACCACCCGTTCGAGCAGCTGGGTGGATCGCAGCAGCTGGATCTCGCTGCCCACGGCCGCATTGCCGCCCGGCAGGCCAGAAACCACGCTTTCGATGTCGACAACGCGCGTCTCGCGATTGTTCAGCATGATGGTGGCGCTGGTGCTGTAGATCGGCACGACCCGCGACAACTGGTACAGGCCGGCCAGAACGAACAGCAGCGTCACGCCAGCAATCAGGAACTTTCTCCGCCAGGCGATGGAGAGGACGCGGCGGACGTCGAACCCGTCGCCCAGCCCGGCGGAACCGGTCTGCTCCTTGGGGGTGCTGCCGATTGTGGACGCTAATGCAGTGTTGCTCATGCTCAACCAGATGCTAATGAGGTGAATTGGAAATTTGGCGCGGACCATACCCTCGGGTTGGTGTTTTCACAACGCCATGAATCATGCAGGAACCAACGAAGTGATCGCTGTCATTCGGACAATTCGCAGGATCACGGAAAAGGCCGTCCGGCAGACGATGCCGGAACATGCCCGCGAAAGGTCATCGACGCCGTGACAGTCTTTCTCACGAAGGTTCTGCAGACGATCATCTTTCCGGTCGGAATCTCCTGCCTGCTGATCCTTCTCGGGCTCGTCCTGGTCATGCTGCAGCGGCAGCGGTCTCGCCTGCAGGGTTTCGGGATTTTCCTTTTGTTCAGTGGACTTGCAGTGCTCTGGATTTCCTCCATCGCCCCGACGGCGACCTGGCTGACCGCCACGCTGGAACGGGACTACCCGCCCCGACCTATCGCGGAAATGCCCCGCGCCGATGTCGGGATCGTGCTCGGCGGCGCGATCGGCGGGCAGGCCCCTCCCCGCGTCATGCCCGACCTCGGCGGTGCCGCGGACCGGATATGGCTGGCTGCCAGACTGTATCATCACGGTACCGTTCCCAGGCTTCTGGTTGTCGGCGGCAATCAGCCTTGGATGCCCGAGGCTGCGCCCGAGGCGGAAATGATTCGCGACCTGCTGATCGAATGGGGCGTCCCTGCCGCCGCCATCGCGGTGGAGACCGGCAGCCAGAACACCTGGCAGAACGCCCTCGGCGCCCGTGCCGCCATGCAGCTTTCTGGCGACAGGACAGCCCTTCTGATCACGTCCGGGACGCATATGGCGCGGGCGATGGCGACCTTTCGCAAGGCGGGGCTGGACGTGACACCGGCGACGGCGGAGGTCCAGGTCACGGTCGGCGGTGCGTTCACCCTGCTGAACCTGCTGCCGAACGCCGGGGCGCTCAACGGCACCACCGTGGCGTTCAAGGAACATGTCGGCCTGCTGGTCTATCGCCTGATGGGCCAGGCGGACTGAGAGCGGACAGGTTCCCGATCCTGCCGCTTTCGTGATCATCGCAACGCTATGGTTCACTGCAAATGGCACGTGCTTGACGGCGGCCAACGCGCCCCGTAGACACCTTGCGGCGAGGTATGGGATCGTCAATCGCGCCCCGCGGTCGGGTGCGCTGCAGCCGCATGAGAGATCAATTGGCATATCAGAAGACCAGCATCGGGATGGGCAGATGAAGCAGTTGGAATGGTTCGTCAGCGGTATCGTGATCCTGGCGCTTGCCGTCATGGGACTTCTCTATGCCTTTTCCGGTCCGGGGCCGGAGGTTCGCCAGGCCGCCGAAGAGAAGAGCAGGATCGCCGAGGGTATCCGGCTGGCCGTCGAGCAGCGCGGCAACATGGTGCTGACCAACTTCGTGCCCGGTGCACAGTTCAAGTCGAAGCAGTGGGATTTCCGCGCCGAAGCCGCCGGCAATGGCCGCATCGAACCCGTCTACGGCGTCGCCCGCCTGGTCTGCGAACGGGTGCAGCCGCTGGCCCGATGCTGGCAGATCATCGAACTGGAACGCGACGGTCGCAAGCTGATCAGCGTCGCCCGCGAAGACGCGGTTTCGACCGCCGGAAGCGCCGGCACCCCCGACATCCGCACCACGCCTGCCCCGGTTGCGGAACCGGCGACAAGGTCGGAGCCTGCACCGGCATCGGCGCCCGGAGAGGCAGCGCCTGCGCCCGCGACACGGGTTTCCGAGTGGCAGGTCA
>CAJYBQ010000474.1 GCA_913064755.1 uncultured Alphaproteobacteria bacterium | reverse complement strand
CCGGTGCGGAGGGACGCGCACGAGGTCGACGATCGGCGCATGGACCGACATGGCGGGGGCCGAGGTCGGTTCGGCGAGCACGCTGAAACGCGGTTTCAGGGCGATGGCCCGGGCGATGGCAATGCGCTGGCGCTGACCGCCGGAGAATTCATGCGGATAGCGATCCTGCATCTCGCCTTCCAGGCCGACCTCCTCCAGCGCCGCCGCGATCACGTCGCGCCGGGCGGAGGATTTTCCGACCAGGTCATGTACCAGCAGGCCTTCCTCGATGATGTCCCCCACCGAAAGGCGCGGACTGAGGGAACCATAGGGATCCTGGAACACCACCTGCATCTGCCTGCGCAGCGGCCGCATGGCGGCAAGACCGCGCTCGTCGATCCGCTCCCCGTCGAAGTAGATGGCTCCGCGGGAGCGGATCAGCCGCAGGATCGCCTGGCCGAGTGTTGTCTTGCCGGAGCCGGATTCGCCGACGATGCCCACGGTGCGGCCCTGCGCCAGTTCGATGTCGATGCCATCCACCGCCTTCACGTAACCGACGGTACTGCGAAACACGCCGCGCTTGATCGGGAACCAGACCTTCAGGTCTTCCGTCACCAGCAGCGGTGCCGGGGCCGTTCCGGTCCGGTCGGGGCGGCCCTTCGGCTCTGCCGCCAGCAGCATCTTCGTGTAGTCATGCCGCGGATGATCGAAGACATCACCCGTGGCACCGGCTTCCACGATCTCGCCCTGGGTCATCACCGCCACACGGTCCGCCATGCGCCGCACGATGCCCAGGTCATGAGTGATGAACAGGATCGCCATGCCGAGCCGCTGCTGCAGGTCCTTCAGCAGCACCAGGATCTGGGCCTGGATCGTCACGTCCAGCGCCGTCGTCGGTTCGTCGGCGATCAGCAGGTCCGGTTCGTTGGCCAGCGCCATGGCGATCATCACCCGCTGACGCTGCCCGCCCGAAAGCTGGTGCGGATAATCGTCCAGCCGCTGCGCCGGGTCGGGAATGCCCACGAGGTCGAGCAGTTCGAGCACCCTGGCGCGGGCGGCGGAGCGGCTCATGCCCTGGTGCTGGATCAGCACCTCAGCCACCTGCTTCTCCACGTTGTGCAACGGGTTCAGTGCCGACAGCGGCTCCTGGAAGATCATCGATATCCGCCGGCCGCGCATGGACCGCATCAGGCTGTCCGGCGCGCCGACCAGTTCCTCGCCGTTCAGCTGGATCGAGCCGCTCGGGTGCGACGCGCGTGGATAGGGCAGCAACTGCATGACAGACAGCGCCGTGACGGACTTGCCGGAGCCGCTTTCCCCCACCACGGCGAGTGTCTCGCCACGGTCCAGCGTGAAGGACACGCCGCGCACGGCATCCACCGGGCCGGCCTCGGTATGGAAGCGCACGGCCAGGTTCTCCACCGCGAGCAGCGGCACCGGCGCCTGGTCATCCTGTGGGGTTGCGGCCATCAGTCGAAGGTCTTTCTGGGATCGAAGGCATCACGCACGGCCTCCGCCATGAACATGGCCATGGTCAGCATCAAGGACAGCACCAGGAACGCGGTGATCCCCAGCCAGGGTGCCTGCAGGTTGGCCTTGCCCTGCGCCAGCAGTTCACCCAGCGACGCCGACCCCGGTGGCAGCCCCAGCCCCAGCGTGTCCAGCCCGGTCAGGGCGGTGATCCCGCCGGTCAGCACGAAGGGCAGGAAGGTGATGGTGGCGACCATGGCATTGGGCAGCAGGTGCTTGAAGATGATCACCCGGTTCGACACGCCGAGCGCCCGCGCCGCCTGCACGTAGTCGAAGTTGCGCGCCCGCAGGAACTCCGCGCGGACAACGGCGACCAGCGCGGTCCAGCTGAAGATCAGCAGGATGAACAACAGGGTCCAGAACCCGGGCACGAACAGGGCCGAGAAGATCAGGATGATGAAGAAGAACGGCATGCTCTCCCATATCTCGATGAATCTCTGCGACACCAGGTCCAGCCAGCCACCGTAATAGCCCTGCACCGCCCCGGCGGCGACGCCGATGACGGTCGACAGCACCGTCAGCATCAGCCCGAACAGGACCGAGAGACGATAGCCATAGATCACCCGCGCCAGCACATCGCGTCCCTGGTCATCGGTCCCGAGCCAGTTCTCGGCAGACGGTGGCGCCGGTGCGGGCACCGGCAGTTCATAATTGATGGTGTCGTAGGAATAGCGGATCGGCGCCCAGAGCATCCAGCCGTCCTGTTCCGCGATCAGTTCCTCCAGGAACGGGTCGCGATAGTCGGCCTCGGTCTCGAAATCACCGCCGAACCGCGTTTCCGGGTAGGACACCAGGAAAGGCACGTAGAGGTTCCCGTCATGCGACAGCAGCAATGGCTTGTCGTTGGCAATCAGTTCCGCGAACAGGGTCAGCGTGAAGATCAGGAAGAACAGGACCGTTGCCACGTATCCCCGACGGTTGCGCCTGAAGTTCTGGAGCCGCCGCCGGTTCAGCGGCGACAGGCGCGGAATCACGCTGCGACGCTCAGACATCACGGCCCTCGAAATCGATGCGCGGATCGACGAAGGCATAGGTGATGTCACGCAGCAGGGTCATGATCAGCCCCATCAGGGTGAAGGCATACAGCGTGCCGAAGACCACCGGATAGTCGCGATTGACGATGCTTTCGAAACCCAGGCGGCCGATGCCGTCGAGGCTGAAGAAGACCTCGATGAAGAACGTGCCCGTGAACAGCATGCCGATGAAGGCGGATGGAAAGCCGGCGATGACGATCAGCATGGCATTGCGGAACACGTGGCCATACAGCACCCGCGGCTCCGTCGGGCCCTTGGCGCGGGCGGGTTGAACGTACTGGAGGTTGATCTGGTGCAGGAAGGAATTCTTGTTCAGCATGGTGAGGTTGGCAAATGCCCCGACCGTCAGCGCCAGCTCCGGCAGGGTGATGTGCCAGAAATAGTCGGCAACCTGTTCGTACCAGGCCATGGACTGGAAATTGTCGGACACCAGCCCGCGCAGCGGGAACAACTGCCAGTACGATCCGCCCGCGAACAGCACGATCAGCAGCACCGCGAACAGGAACGCCGGTATCGCGTAGCCGATGATGACCACCGACGATGTCCATATGTCGAAGCGGGACCCGTCGGAGACCGCCTTGCGAATGCCGAGCGGGATGGAGATCAGGTAGGCGATCAGGAACGTCCAGACCCCCAGCGAGATCGACACCGGCATCTTGTCCAGCACCAGGTCGACCACCTGCTCGTCGCGGAAATAGCTCGCGCCGAAATCGAACACCAGGGAATTGCCGACCAGCCGCAGGAACCGCTCGACGCACGGCTCGTCGAAGACCCCCGCGCGTACCCGCCCCCGGACGCATCCGTGATCCTCGCGCCGGACCCC
>CAJYBQ010000473.1 GCA_913064755.1 uncultured Alphaproteobacteria bacterium | reverse complement strand
CGGGGGGGGTCGGCCGGGAGGGGGGGGGGGGGTGGTACGGGTGGGGGGGGGGGGGGGGTGGGCGGCGGGGAGCGGCTGGGCGGGGCGGGTGCAGGGGGCCCGCAGGCGGCAGCCAGTGGGGGCGGCTGCGGGGCGAGGCAAGGCGCGCACCTCGTCCATAATGGGTTGCATATCAAGGGGGCTGGTTTCCAGGGTGATGGTACCGCCGAGGACGTTGGTGACGGCGTTGTGGACAATGTAGAGGCCCAGGCCGGTACCCCCCTGGCCCATCGCCATGGTGAAGAATGGATCGAAGGCGCGTCGTGCGACCTCATCCGGCATGCCCGCACCATTGTCATGCAAGCGGATGACCACCCGATCGGGTGCGTCCGCGCTCACCTTGATCTCGATCCGGCCGCTTGCCTTGTCCTTGAAGGCATGGTTGAGGCAGTTCTCGATCAGGTTCGTCAGCACCTGCCCTAGCTCGCCGGGATAGCTGTCCAGCGTGATATCCTCGTCAACCTGCGTCACGATCCCGACCTGGGCATGATGCCGCTCCAGCGTCGGCGAGAGCGTGATCAGGACCTCGTCGATGACTTCCCTCAACTGGAAGCGGCGTCGGCGGGAGGTTGTCCGGTCGGCGGCAACTTCGCGCAAGCTGCTGACCAGGTCACCGACCCGGACCAGGTTGAGGTCAACGATCTCGACGGTCGCACGCACGCCGGCCACGAAGCGATCGAGTTGGGAGCGCCGCAGCCCCCCGGCCAGGCTGCCCTCGAATGCCGTCAGCTTCTCGCCCAGCGTCGTCGTCGCCAGGCGACTGTTGCCGATCGGCGTGTTCATCTCGTGCGCCAGCCCGGCGACCAGGCGACCCAGCGCGGCCAGCTTTTCCGACTGGATCAGTTCGTCCTGCGCCCGCCGGACAACGGCCATGGCTTCTGTCAGTTCGGCATTGGTTGCATTCAGCTCCGCCGTGCGTCGCGCCACCCGCGCCTCCAGCTCGTCGTTCAACCGGCGCAGCTCCTCCTCACGCTGGGCAATCGACCCGGCCATGCGCCCCAGGTCCGACGAAAGGGTCTCGATCTCGCTGATCCAGCTGCGCGGCCAGCTGCCCGGCTGCTTGCCACTGGCAATCCGGTGAGCGCGATCCGTGACCTCGTAGAGGGGCGACGTGATCCATCGCGACCAGAACGGCGCGATCAGCAGGCCGACCAGGGCGGAGCCAAGGATGGCGGAGAGGATGATCAGCACCACCTCCCGCACCCGCGGGTTGGTCAGTCCGGCCGGAACCCGGGCCACGAACAGCCAGCCCAGGATATCGGAATAGGCCGCCGCGGCGTGATATGACCTGCCGTCGAAATCCATGCGCTGCGGCGTCGGTCGCCCTTCCAGTCCCGCCTTGATGATCGGCAGGTGACCGACATTGATCATGCCGAGGCGGCTTTCGCGGGTATCCGAGACAATCTCGCCGCGGCTGTCGATGATCCAGTAGCTCAGGCTGCGGTGAACCCCGGTGATCCGACTGATCCGCAACAGGTTGTCCAGCGGCAGTTCGGCGATCGTGACGCCCTGGCCGTTCGCCAGGGGAACCGCCAGCCCCAGGGTGACGCGGCCCGTCACCGCCGAGATGTGCTTGTCGCTCCAGATCGGCCGGTCGCTGTTCATCGCCTGGCGGAAGACGGGGTGGGCGGACAGGTCGATGCCGATCAGTTCGCTGCTGCGTGATCGCGTCGCATTCTCCACCGAGACCGCCACCACCCGACCGTTGCGATCGACGATGTAGATGGCGCCGAGCAGGGGTTCGAGTCCGAGTTCGAGCCCGATATCCTTTCTCGTCACGTTTGGGCTCAACAGGCCGTAGAGGTTGCCGACGACCAGCAGCCGGGTTTCCAGTTCGTGCAGGACCAGCTCGATCCGGGCGGCCACCTCCTGCGCGGCGCGTTGCGCTTCCGCCTCGTTCTCGGCATTCACGCGCGGCAGGACGACGGCCAGGATGCCGCTGCCGACCACGACAAGCGTGACCAGCACGGTGCTGAACAGCATCAGTATCACCGATGTTCTCAGCTTCAGCCGGAACCGGGCGCTCATTGGGATGCGAACCGGCCGTCCCGGATCACGACGAAGAATGCGCTGCGCTGCGCATCGCCGCCGGTGTCGAACCGGACCATCTGCTGCAGGCCCTGCACGCTGCCGATCTCGACCAGCGTCTGCTTCAGCGACCCTGTGTCCCCGTTCTTCGCCAGCGCGGCGAACAGCATCGTGGCAGCGTCGTAGGCGGCAAGACTGGAATAGCCGGGGTCCGCCGCGAACCGCGCCCGGTAGTCGTCGCGGAACCGGGTGTAGAGCACGGAATCGTCGTTGCGGTCGTAGGACTGCACGAGTTCCAGCCCCTCGATCGCACGACCACCCAGCTGCAGCAGGTGCTCCGAGGCCGCCCATTCGGCCGCAACCAGCAGGATGTCCGCGTCCTGCTTGCGGATCTGCTGTGCCAGTTGCGCGGTGTCGACACTATTGGACACCAGCAGGACTGCGTCCGGCCCCGAGGCCAGCAGTATCCTCGCGGTATTGGCAAAGCCGCGCTCGGCACTGGTGTCGAAGGCCTCCACTGCGGCAATCGTGCCACCGCCACGCTCGTAGGGAACACGGAACTCCTCCAGCCAGCTCTGCGTGAAGGCCAGGTTGTTGGCGTCAAGCGCGACAGCCATCTTGCGGACGCCACGTTCGAGATAGCGTTCGGCATAGATGATCGCGTTGTCGCGGGTGGTCCAGTTGATGCGGAACAGGTAGTCGTCCTGCCCGGCAAGCACCAGCGACGAGGCCGTGGGCGAGATGGTGACGACCTGCAGTTCGTTGACCACGGGCAGCATGCCGACGGCGACGGAGCTGACATTCGGGCCGATGATCGCAGCCACGCCGGCCTGGTGCAGTTCGCGCACCGCGTTCGCCGCGGTCTCCGGGTCGTCGGCATCGTCGCGGACCAGAAGCTCGACCGCGCGACCGTCGATGCCGCCGCGCGCGTTGATCTGCTCGATCGCGAGCTGCACGGCGTTGCGGGACGCCTCGCCAATGTCGGTGGACCGGCCGCTCAACCCGCCAATGAAGCCGACCTGGAACGGCGCCGGCTCTTCACAGGCCATCAGCAACAGTGCGAAGACCGTTGCGACAACATGGGCCGCGCGCCTAGCCCCGCGCATTGTCAGCCGGGAAACGCAACCTCACCGTGGACCCGCGCCCGGCTTCGGTCTCGATCGACATGGTGCCCCTGTGCCGCTCGATCATGCGCTTCGTCTGCATCAGGCCCAGGCCCATGCCAGCCGTGCCGGCGAGGTAGGGCGAGGTCGTCAGGTTGAACGGCTCGCCCAGCCGATCGATCACTTCCGCCGGAAGGCCGCGGCCATTGTCGGT
>CAJYBQ010000472.1 GCA_913064755.1 uncultured Alphaproteobacteria bacterium | reverse complement strand
TGCTGTAAAAGAGGTGCTGAATGGCTGAGATGACCCCGCTGGATGTGGCCCATGCCGCGATGATAGCCGCAGAGCAGGACGATGCCGCACGGTTGCGGTTCTATGAACGGATTGCCGATGTCGAACTGTATCTGCTGCTGGAGGCGGAGCCGGACGAGGATCAGATCAATCCGGTGTTGCTGGACGGCGGCTATGGCATTGTATTCGACCGCGCCGAGCGTTTGGCGGCCTAGGTTGGGGATGCAGCACCCTATGTGGCGCTGTCGGGCCGCGCGATTGCCGGCATGCTGGACGGGCAGGACAAGGCACTGGCGGGCATCGCGAGGGTACAACGGCTGCGCGATGCCGCCCTGGCCCTGGGGATGAGTGCATCGACCGAAGGTGCCGGCGCGGTGCTGCTCGCGGGCAGCGGCCATGCCCGCCAGGACCGCGGTGTGCCGCGTTACCTCGCCACCCTAGACCCGCGCGCCCGCATTGCCGCCATTGCCATGTTCGAGGTCGTGGCGGGAGAGGAAGACCCCCGCGACTACCTGGAAGGGTTCGATCCCGGGGCCTTCGACGCGATCATCTTCACCCCCCGGCTGGACGACAAGGACCCCTGCGCCCGTTTCACCGGCAAGACCCTCGGCAAGGAATAGCTGCAGCTTGTGAGCTGTTTGGCTTGTATGACGCGGCGTCAGGGGGGATGCTGCCGTCGGCGCGCCATCTGAAGGCGCGCTGCTTCACGTCGCGGGGATATCCAGCAATCCATGATCGCCACCCTGCTGTCCCCCCTCGCCTTCATGGGTCGCCACGCGACGCGGTTCCTCGCGTTTGCCGTGGTCCTGGGCTTCGCGATTCCGCCGCTCAGCGCGCTGGTCCGGCCCTATCTCGCCGCCCTGATCGTGCTGCCGCTGGTCATTGCCCTGATGCGGATCGACTGGGTGGACCTTCGGGCCTATGCGCGGCGCTGGAAACTGATCGCGCTGCTGTGCTTCTGGATGATCATCGTCTCCCCGGTGCTGGCCTGGCTGGTGCTGAAGGACATGGGACTGACGGACGGCGTGCTGGCCGGCATGGTGCTGATGGCGGCGGCCCCGCCCATCGTTTCGGCGGCGGCCATCGCGCTCTTCCTCGGTCTCGACGGGGCGGTGGTCATCGTATCCACCGTCGCGGCCATGTGGCTGACGCCCTTCATCCTGCCACCGATGGCGCTGTACCTGCTGGACCTGGCGCTGGAGATCACGCTGACCACGTTCATGCTGCGCCTCGCTGCCCTGGTCACGATCGCCTTCGGCCTGGCGTGGATACTGCGACGCGTCATCGGACCGGAGCAGCTGGTCAGCATGCGCCCGCACCTGGACGGCGCGGCGGTGCTGGCCATGACCTGCTTCGTTGTCGGCGTGTTCGATGGCGTGACCGGGATGGCGCTGGAGATGCCACGCCACGTGCTGACCACGACCATTCTCGCCTTTGCCTTCAACATTGCGCTGCAGGTGGCCGGTGCCGCATTGTTCTGGCGGCTGGGGCCACGCATCGCGCTGTCGGTCGGGCTGATGAGCGGCAACTGCAACATGGGCCTGGTGCTGGTGACCCTGTCCGACCGGGCCGATGCCGATACCATCATGTATTTTGCAGTCGGGCAGGCACCGATGTACATGTTGCCCGTGCTGCTGACCCCGGTCTATCGCTACCTGGTGGCGCGGTCGGATCGCAAGCTGCCACGGACACCTGGGAACAAGGGAAACACCACATGACGAAAACAGTCCTGATCACCGGCGCGGGCCGGGGCATTGGCCGCCAGATGGTGCTGCAGTATCTCGCCAAGGGTGCGAAGGTCATCGCCTGCGCCCGCACGGTCAGCGACCTGGATGACCTGGTCGCGAAGGGTGCCGAGGCCTATCCGCTGGAAGTCACGGACCTCGACGCCATCAATGCGCTGAAGGCGTCGCTCGGCGACCGTCCGATCGATGTCCTGATCAACAATGCCGGCATCATCGGCCCGGAACGCCAGGCCGTCGGCGACATGGACATCGACGGCTGGCGCCAGACCATGGAGGTCAATGTCTTCGCCCCCTATCGCGTTTCGGAAGCACTGGTGGACAATGTGGCGGCGAGCGACCATCGGACCATCGTGATGCTGTCCAGCCAGATGGGGTCGATCGAACTGTCCACGTCCAGCGATCGTTTCATCTACCGCACGTCCAAGGCCGCCCTGAACCAGGTGATGAATTGCCTCGCCATCGAATGGAAACCCCGTGGCATCCGGGTCATCTCGACCCACCCGGGCTGGGTCTCCACCGACATGGGCGGCTCCGCGGCCCCCGTGACACCCGCGGAAAGCGCCGCCGGGCTGATCGCGGTGGCCGAGGGGGTCACGGACACAAGTTCCGGCCGATTCTGGAATTACGACGGCAAGGAAATGCCCTGGTAGGCTGAACCCGCGCCGGGGCCTACTTCCAGAACTCGTCCGCCGCGATGGCGAAATGCAGACGGTCGTCATTGCCGACCACGAAGTTGGTGATGCCGACCAGGTTGCCATGCTGGTCGAACAATCCGCCCCCCGATGATCCTGGCGCCGCGTAGGCGGATGTCTGGATCAGGTTGACGCCGGCGTTCGAGCGTAGCTGGGAAACGATACCGTCCTGCATGGATTGCTGCAGACCGCGCGGCGCGGCGATGGCATAGAGCGGCTCCCCGATCTTCATGTCGGAGAAGTCCCGCACGCCCGCGACGGGCTGCAGTGTCAGTTCGATGGACCGGAGGATGCAGCGATCCGACGACGGATCGGCATGGACCAGTTCCGCCGGGCCATGGGTTTCCCCCTGCAACAGCACCAGGATCCCGGCATCCTTCACCGTGTGGCAATTGGTGGCCAGGCGGTCCTCCGAAATCGCCACGGCAGACCCCTGCCGGACATGCCGCGCGGCCCGGAAATCCGCCTCGTTGGCGGCGGCGAGGACAACGAAGACAGCGGGGGCCGCGCGTTCGAAGATCACGTGCCCCGGCAACCGCTCGCCCTCCGTGCTGGCCGGACGATACCGCGCGCCGCCACCCCAGTCGGGCCAGAAGTCACTCTCCGGATCAAGCTGCCCGAAGCCAATCAGGCCGCCGGTCATCGGTTGCGCCTCGACAGACGGCACCTCGGCCTCCGCCTTGGCGGCTTCAGGTGCTGGTGCGCGCTCCTGGAAAACAATTTGCAACAGTCAGTTGGCAGGACCAGCAGCAGCAGTTGGCAAGTGCAAAAGTATTAATGGGAGGAAAAAGACCTTCTGGTTTCAACAAAGGATATTACTACGAACCAACTGTATTTGATGATGTAAAAGATAATTTTACGATCATGAAAGAAGAACCTTTTGGTCCACTTGTGCCTATTTTAACATTTAAAACTTTTGATGAAGTTATT
>CAJYBQ010000471.1 GCA_913064755.1 uncultured Alphaproteobacteria bacterium | reverse complement strand
CGGCATCTGGGGTACCAGTTTTTCGGGCGGTCATGTCCTGACCGTCGCGGCGCTGGACAGGCGGGTGAAGGCGGTTGTCTCGCAGGTGCCCTTCACCCACGGCCAGCGGACTTTCGAAAGCTGGGTGCCGGAGAAGGCGCGGGCGCGCCTGATGCAGCGTTTCAGCGATGACCGGATCGCGCGCTACGGCGGCGCGGAACCGGAGGTCGTGCCGTCGGCGATCGAGGGGACGGAGACTGCCGAATGGGTCGCTGAAACGGATGTCGAGGGACGTTACGTCAATGCCCTGACCTTGCGCAGCCTGGAGATGCTGCGGGAATACGAACCGCACAGCTTCGTTTCACGCATTGCCCCGACACCGCTGCTGATGGTCATCGCCGACAAGGATACGCAGACCCCGACAGCGGGCCAGTTGGAAGCGTTTCAGATGGCGCAGGAACCGAAGCAGCTGCTGCGTCTGCCCTGCCGCCACTACGATCCCTACAGCAGCCACAGGGACGCCGCGACGGCGGCCGCGCGGGCCTGGTTCACCCGGTATCTCTGATACGTGGGTTCCAGGACCAGGCGTCCGTGCCGCGGTCAGCCGCGTCCGACGAAGGGCATGTTGGTGGCCATGACCGTCATGAACAGCACGTTGGCATCCAGCGGCAGGCTGGCCATGTGCAGCACCGCGTCGGCGACGTGGCGCACGTCCATGACCGGTTCCGGTGCCATGCTGCCGTCGGCCTGCGGTACGCCCTGCGGCATCCGCGCGGTCATCGGGGTCTCGGCATTGCCGATGTCGATCTGGCTGCAGGCGATGTCGTAGGCGCGGCCGTCCAGCGAGGTGGACTTGGTCAGGCCGGTGATGGCGTGCTTGGTCGACGTGTAGGGCGCGGAGAACGGGCGCGGGGTATGGGCGGAGATCGAGCCGTTGTTGATGATCCGCCCGCCGCGCGGTGTCTGTTGCTTCATCATCCGGAATGCCTCCTGGGTGCAGTAGAACGCACCGGAGAGGTTGGCGTTCACGACCGCCTGCCAGCTTTCGACCGGGATGTCCTCCAGCGGCATCGGCGGGGTGCCCGACCCGGCGTTGTTGAACAGCACGTCCAGCCGCCCGAACCTTGCCCCGGTCGCGTCGAACAGGGCCTTCACGGACGCGGGGTTGCCGACATCGCAGGTCACGGGCAGGGCGGCATCGGCCCCGGCGCCGGACAGGTCCCCGGTTTCCGGCAATGCTCCCGCCCGCCGGCCCGCCAGGGGGCCGCGGTACCCGGCACCCAGCAGGGCGATGGCCACGGCCCGTCCGATGCACGACCCGGCAGCCGTCACGATTCCTGTCTTGTCTGTCATGGCTCGGTCCCCCCAAAAGGCCTTCGGTTCATTGCTGTTCTGCGCCTTCGAACAGGTGCCGGAATTCCGCCACCACCTGCGCGTAGCTGTCCCGCTTGAACGGAATCACCAGGTCGATCAAGGCGTCGAAGGCGACCCACCGCCAGGCGTCGAATTCCGGATGTTCGGTCTCAATGTCGATGTCATCGTCGCTGCCCGTGTAGCGCATGGCGAACCATTTCTGTCTCTGGCCGCGATACCTGCCCTTCCAGACCTTGCCGATCAGATGATCCGGCAGGTCGTAGTTGATCCAGTCCTCGGTCACGCCGATGATCCGGGCATCGTCGGTACCGATCTCTTCCTTCATCTCGCGGAAGACGGCTGTTTCCGGATCCTCGCCGGCATCGATACCACCCTGCGGCATCTGCCATGCCTCGACCTGCATGTCGATGCGGTGGGCGACGAAGACCAGGTTGTCGGGATTGATCAGCATCATGCCGACACAGGGGCGGTAGGGCAGGTTGGCCTTGTTCAACGGATTTCCTCTCACTCCGGCGGCGTGGTGCGGACGACCGCCGAGACCGGGGCGAGCACGAAGCCCCGTGCCTCCAGTCCTTCTATCCAGTGCCGCAACCGTTCGATCGCGACCGGGTAGTCGGCGGCAAAACCCACGGCCGATCCGCGCGCCAGGGCCAGTTGTTCCAACTGCGCCAGGCGCGTGTCGATCGGTCCGCGCGCGGCCTCCGCATCGATGAAGCGGTCGTTGGTGACGGATGGAATGCCCATTTCCCTCGCCAGCTTGCCCGCGATGGATGCCGGACTCTCGCGCGAATCCACGTACAGCAGTCCGCGCTGATCCATGCTCACCAGCACGGGCTGCATGTCCTTGGGCGAAACCGTGAAGCGGGATCCCATCAGGTTGGTCAGGCCGACGTAGCCTTCCGCCCGGCGCAGGACCCATTCCATGCGGTCCTCGTTGACCTCCGGCGTGGTGGCGGTCAGCAGGGCCTTGTTGCCGGGGTCATTGAACTCCGTGCTGCGCGGTTCCATGGGCAGTTGCAGCAGGACTTCATGTCCGGCGGCACGTGCGGCGGGAACCCATTCCGCCAGGCGGCTGGAATAGGGGCTGAAGGCCAGCGTGATCTCCCCCGGCAGGTCGCGGGTCGCGGACAGGGTGGGCTGTTCCGCCAGGCCCATGTTGGTGACGACAATGGCAATGCGCGGCACGCCGATATCGGCGGCGAACGGGCGGGAATAGACCTGCCAGGGCAGGCGTCCGTCCGGTGAGCGGATGGGCAGCGGGCCATAGCGACCATTGCTGGTGATGGCCGGGTCGGGGGCAGGTGCCAGCGGCTTGCGATCCTGCGCGGCCAGCGCGGGCGGGGGCTTCGGTGTCGGCGCTCTGGCCGAAGGTGCCATCGCCAGCTTCCGGCCGTCGTCGTCGGCCCCGGCGGCGTGACTGTCCGCCGTCGCTTGCGGGGCCGCGGCATGGTCATCGCCGGATGCCGGGCCAGGCGTGTCGGCGTGGGCAGGGGCCGCGTGACCGCTATCCGCGGGGCTGCTGGCATGGTCATCGGTGGCATGGGCGGGTTCGGCATGCGCCGGTTCGCCGTCGTTGGCGCTGTCGTGCCCCGTCCCGGCAGGTGTACCGTCGGCCTTTGCGTCCGGCGCCTGCGTGTCGGAAGCATGCGCCGCCGCGTCATGGTCGCCATCGGCCTTCGGTGCGGCACCATGGTCGTCTGCCGGGGCATGACCGTCGTCGGCTTCCTTGCCCGTTTCGGCAGCATGCCCGTCGGTACCGCCAGCGTCGGCATGTGCTGCCGCCGGCGTGGCATCGCCGCCCAGGGCACGCCAGCCGCCAACACCGCCGACAGCGCCGCAGAAAAGCACAGTCGCCACGATCAGGCCGGCCTGGGCCAGCGGCATGCGTCAGGCCTTTGGCACGCGCTCAGCCATGGTTTGCGCCTGGTTCCCGGTCTATTGCTGGCATGCCCGTCCCAGCGAGATGGTCCGGACGGCTGTCCACCACCCCCACCACCCCAAACCCACCCCCTCTTCCTCGACCCCCGTGCCCCCT
>CAJYBQ010000470.1 GCA_913064755.1 uncultured Alphaproteobacteria bacterium | reverse complement strand
AGTCCGACTGGTTCGAGATGCATGACGCGAAGCTGCAGGTGCTGCCGGTGCAGGAGGACATGCCCTTTGCCGTGGCGTCCATGATCAGCCCGTCCGGCATGACCCTGGCGGGCAAGCACGGGACCGGCGTGCTGTCGATCGGCTCCATGTCCTCTGCCGGCCTGCAATCGCTGGCCAAGCAGTGGAGCTTTGCCGAGGAATCGGCGGAGAAGCACGGCAACGTCGTGGACCGCAAGGACTGGCGCATCGTTCTGATGTGGCATATCGCGGAAACCCGGGAGCAGGCGATCGCGGAGGCCAAGGACGGCCTGTTGCGCTGGCACAATGAATACAATGTCGGCACCCTGATGCGACCGGGCGTGGAAGCGTTCCAGAACGCGCACGAGGCGGTGGAGAAGACGGCCCTGGCAGACGGTGCCACGGCGGTCATCGGCACGCCGGACGACCTGGTCCAGCGTATCCGTGACCTGGTTGAACTGACCGGTGGCTTCGGCACCGTGATCGGCTTCGTGCATGACTGGGCCAGCCGGCAGAACAATTCCAAGAGCTGGGACCTGGTGGCGCGCTACGTGATTCCGGAAGTCAACGGGATGCTGGATGCCTACCGCGAGTCCCGCCAGTTCGTGGTCGAGAACCGGGAGACGTTCGAACAGGCCCAGAAGGCGATCCTGAGCAAGATCATGGACAATCCGCGCGCCGCGGAGGCGCTGAAGGAAGGTGGCGTGAACGCCCCCAACCTCGGCCCGCATTCCGGTCCGGACCTGTCGAGGCAGGGGTGATGGACGATCTGAATCCGGAAATCGACAAGCTGGACAGCATCGAGGCGCTGGCCGCCATCTACGACGCACCGGTGCAGCGCGCACTGGACAAGGAACTCGGCCATATCTCCGATCTGTACCGGCAGTTCATCGAGCGGTCGCCTTTCGTGGTGCTGGCCACGTCGGGTCCGGAAGGGCTGGATTGCTCCCCGCGTGGCGATCCGCCGGGTTTCGTGCGGGTGCTGGACAAGCGTCGGGTGCTGCTGCCCGACCGGCGCGGCAACAACCGGATCGACAGCCTGCGCAACATCGTCCGGGATCCCCGCGTGTCCCTGCTGTTCATGATTCCCGGTGTCGGGGAGACGTTGCGGATCAATGGCAATGCGGAACTGCGGATCGATCATGATCTCTGCCAGTCCTTCGCGATCGACGGCAAGGCACCGAAGTGCGTGATCTCGGTGACCGTCGACCGCATCTACTACCAGTGCCAGAAGGCAATACACCGCTCGCGGCTCTGGGACCCGGAAGCCTTCGCGACCCCGGGCGAGGTGCCGACAGCCGGGGAGATGCTGAAATCCATGGTCCGCGGCGAGTTCGACGAGGAGAGCTATGATCGGGAGTATCCCGAGCACATGGCCCGAACGATCTATTGACGATGCTGCCCGGGGAGGGGTGTTGAGCATGGAGCACGAACATATCATCTACGACGTCGCCGACGGTCGGGCGCGGATCACGCTCAACCGCCCGGAGAAGCGGAACGCCCTGTCCGTCACCCTGTTGAAGGAACTCAACGAGGCGCTCTGGGAAGCGGACAACGACAAGGCCGTGCACTGCGTCATCCTGCGCGGTGCCGGGTCATGCTTTTCCGCGGGCTACGACCTCACGCCGGGCCTGAACAGCACGGCGACGAGCGGTGACGGCAGCCGCAACTATCGCGATGGCGGCATCTACGCCGACCCTACGATCGATGATGATATCTGGCGGCTGGAATACGGTCAGCGGCTGCGGATGGCCCTGTTCGACATGCACAAGCCGAGCATCGCACAGGTGCATGGCCACTGCCTCGCCGGCGGTACCGACGTGGCACTGCTGTGCGACATGATGATCGCGGCGGACGATGCGGTGATCGGATTTCCGCCGGCGCGGGACCTCGGGTCACTGCCGAACCAGATGTGGCTCTACAATTGCGGGCCGCAGTGGGCAAAGCGGCTGCTGCTAACGGGCGACACGGTGACGGGGAAGGAGGCCGCGCTGATCGGGCTGGTCCTGAAATCGGTGCCGGGTGACATGCTGGAGGCAGAGGTCGAAGGCCTCGCCGGCCGGCTGGCGCATATCGATCCGGACCTGCTGGCGGCCAACAAGCGCATCGTCAACCTTGGTATCGAACTGAGGGGCGGGCGCACGCTGCCGCGGCTGGCGGCCGAGACTGATGCCCGCGCCCACCTGGCTCCCGGCACCCAGACATTTCGCCGGGTTGCCCGCTCCGACGGGCTGAAAGCCGCGTTGCAGACCCGCGACCAGGGCTTCGGCGACGGACGTGCGCGCGTTCGCGGGCCGGAAGTGCGCGACGCGAAGGGGAACCTTGTGCCGGAATGAAGGATTACCCCGACATTCCTGACAGCCTGCACGACAGGCTGGGCGATTGCGGTCCGGCAGTGCTGTCGTTGCTGGACACCTGGTGCGGCATGCGCAACGGCAACCTGATCCCCGGCCGGCACGACTTCAATCCTGCGCGGGTATCGCGGTACCTGGGCAAGCTGTACCTGTACAAGTTCGAGACCGACATCGGCGATTTCGTCTGCCGCCTGGCGGGCGAGGAGATCAATGAAGCCTGGGAGTTCCGGCTGAAGGGCAAGTCGTTCAGGCAGGTCGTGTCCGAGGAGCATCACGAGTCCGCGCTGAACCGCTGGCGGGCAATCATCGATCAGCCGCTGATCCAGTACGGCAGGTTCACCGAAAAGGGACGGCAGGGGGGTGAACGCGTCGGTGAACGGCTGGTGCTGCCGCTGCGTGGCGACAGCGGCAAGGGCGAGTTCATCCTCGGCATCGCGGACTACAAGGTGTCGCAGGCGGATCGAAGCTGGATCAAGCCGGTCTGGGACAATGTCATCAGGGTACCCTGCGCGGATATTCCGCACGTGCGCGCTACCGAGACCTGATCGTCGGATTCCTGCTGACGCCCGGCGGGACCCGAACCGTGTCACGGGACGTCGCGGACACGATCCGGCGTGTGATCCCGCTCGCATGCAAGGCGGGTTCCCCCGCGTCGAAGGGCGTTCATCGTTTATTTTTCGCCGCTGTTGCCTGATAGTGATCGAAGGGGACATTCACGTATCGAGGGGATACCGATGAGCGACGAACTCAACAAGATGGCGCTGGACTACCACCGCTATCCGACGCCGGGCAAGCTGGCGATCATGCCCACCACGAAGCTTGCCAACCAGCGCGACCTGTCGCTGGCGTACAGCCCGGGTGTGGCAGCGGCCTGCATGCTGGTTCATGAAGACCCGCTGGAGGCGGCGAACATGACCGCGCGCGGCAACCTGGTTGGCGTCGTGTCGAACGGCACCGCGGTGCTGGGTCTGGGCAACATCGGTCCGCTGGCGTCGAAGCCGGTGATGGAAGGCAAGGCCGTCCTGTTC
>CAJYBQ010000469.1 GCA_913064755.1 uncultured Alphaproteobacteria bacterium | reverse complement strand
CACCGCGTCACTTGCCGATACAGAAATCCCGGAAGATCACGTCCAGCAGGTCCTCGACATCCACCGTGCCGGTGATCCGCCCCAGCGCCCTGACCGCCATGCGCAGGTCTTCGCCGACCAGTTCGAAGGGCAGCCCCTGGGCCAGCCCGTCCTCCGCCTGCGCCAGGGCCGCCACGGCGTCGCCCAGGCTTTCGCGATGGCGCCAGCGGGTGGGCGGCGCGAGGCCGCCGTGCCGGGTCAGGTCCTCCGCCGCCCCGGTCAGGCGATCCAGCAATACCGCCATCCCCTCCCCGGATCGGACCGAAAGCCCGATGACGGAAGATGACACAATATCTTGGGGATCACCGTCGGGCGAAAGGTCGATCTTGGTACGCACGCGAATGACCTCCGGCCCTCCCGCAGCGGCAGTCTCCGACTCGAAATGCACCGGATCCCATGCTGTACCGGCCTCCGCCAGGTGCAGGATCAGGTCGGCCCCTGCCGCCCGCTGCAGCGCCCGACGCATGCCCTCCCGCTCGATCTCGTCATCGGTTTCACGCAGGCCGGCGGTGTCGGCAAGGGTGACCGCGTGACCACCGAGGTCGAGGTGCACGTCGAGGACATCGCGGGTGGTACCGGCCTGCGCCGTGACAATGGCGACGTCCCGCTGCGCCAGGGCGTTCAGCAGGGTGGACTTGCCCGCGTTCGGCGCGCCGATGATCGCCACCTGCAGGCCGTTGCGCACCCGCTCCCCCTGCCGCGCGTCGGCCAGGTGGCGGCGCAGTTCCTCCCCCAGCCGCGCCAGGGCGGCGCGTGTTTCCGGCACCAGGCTGTCGGGCAGGTCCTCGTCGGGGAAATCCAGCCAGGCCTCCATATGCGCCAGGATGCGCAGCAACCGGTTGCTCCAGTCCTGGTAGACCGTGGCCAGCGCGCCATCGGCCTGCTGCAGGGCCTGGCGTCGCTGCGCCGCGGTTTCCGCCGCGATCAGGTCGCCGATCCCCTCCGCCGCGGTCAGGTCCAGCTTGCCGTTCGCCACCGCGCGGCGGGTGAACTCCCCCGCTTCCGCCATGCGCAGGTCGGGGAACCGGCCGAGGGCGCGAAACAGCCCGTCGAGCACCGCGCGGCCCCCGTGGACATGCAGCTCCGCCAGGTCCTCCCCGGTGAAACTGTTCGGCGCGGGAAACCACAGCACCAGCCCGCGATCCAGCACCTCCGCCGTTTCCGGGTCACGCAGCGCCCGCAGCACCGCCTTGCGTGGCGGGGGCAATGGCCCGATCAGCCCGGCCAGCGCCCCGGCCACGGCCCCGCCGGACAGGCGCACGACGGCCACGCCCGCAGGCCCCGCCGCGCTGGACAGGGCATAGATGCTGTCGCTGGAGGAAATCGCCGGAACCTCAGTCTTTCGGCGGGGTCTTGCCGGCGTTTGTCATCGCCGCCCACATCGCCTTCTGCACGTTTTCCATGCCCTGCAGGCCCAGCGGCAGCCACTTGTTCAGCATCGCCTCCGGCTCCATGTCGCGCACGTTCTGGCGCATGCGCTCCTCCATTTCGGACAGCAGCCGTTCCTGCATCGGCTGCACGTCCGGCAGGCCCATGAAAGTTCTGGCTTCCTCGGGCGTGCAATCTATGTCGATGGTGACTTTCATGACGGCTGTCCTATGGTCAGGTGGCGACTTTGCTCAGAGGCTGGCTGGCATATGACCCCATTCCGGCCCCCCGGGGCAATGGCGGCCTGCACGAGACCCGGACCCAGAGCCGCCGCGACCGGCGACACCCGAGCGAGGATACCCGCTGATGACGATCGATTTCTCCCGCAACAACCTGGACCGCGAAACCAGCCCCTACCTGGTGCAGCATGCCGACAACCCGGTGCACTGGCAGGGCTGGTCCCAGGCCGCGCTGGACGAGGCGGAGCGCACGGGAAAGCCGGTGCTGCTGTCGGTGGGCTATGCCGCCTGCCACTGGTGCCACGTGATGGCGCATGAAAGCTTCGAGAACCCGGTGGTGGCGGACCTGATGAACCGGCTGTTCGTCAACATCAAGGTGGACCGGGAGGAACGCCCCGACATCGACACCATCTACCAGTCGGCACTGGCCATGCTTGGGGAACAGGGCGGCTGGCCGCTGACCATGTTCCTCACCCCCGGCGGCAAGCCGTTCTGGGGCGGCACCTATTTCCCGCCGGAGACCCGCTATGGCCGTCCCGGCTTCCCCGCCGTGCTGGAGCGGGTGCGGGAGGTCTACGAGACCGATCGCGCCACCATCGACAAGAACGTCGACGCCCTGACCAACGGCCTCAGGCAGAACGCCCGCCTGCCCGATGCGGAGAAGCGGCCGCAACTGGCCCCGGCGGTGCTCGACCGGGCGGCGGAACGGCTGCTGCAGGAATTCGACCCGACCCACGGCGGCATCGGCCAGGCACCGAAGTTCCCGCAGGTGCCGATCCTGGAAATGGTCTGGCGCGCCCACCTGCGCAGCGGCAATGCCGACATGCGCCACGCGGTGCTGAACACGCTGATCCACATGGCGCAGGGCGGGATCTACGATCACCTGGGCGGCGGCTTCGCGCGCTATTCGGTGGATGTGGAGTGGCTGGCGCCGCATTTCGAGAAGATGCTCTACGACAATTCCGCCCTGATGATGCTGATGACCCAGGTCTGGCGGCAGGAACGCCATCCCCTGCTGCAGCAGCGGGTGCACGAGACGGCGGAATGGGTGCTGCGGGAGATGATTGCCGAGAACGGGGCCTTCGCCGCCACCCTGGACGCGGATTCGGAAGGCGTCGAGGGCAAGTTCTACGTCTGGGACGAGGCCGAGGTGGACCAGGTGCTCGGCGTCGATGCGGCCCTGTTCAAGAGCCATTACGACGTCACGCCGGAAGGCAATTTCGAACATCGCAACATCCTCAACCGCCGCCTGCACCCCGACCTGATGGACGCGGAGACGGAGGCGATGCTGGCCACCTGCCGCGCCCGCCTGCTGGACCATCGCGCCGGCCGCGTGCGCCCGGGCTGGGACGACAAGGTGCTGGCCGACTGGAACGGCATGATGATCGCGGCGCTGGTGGAGGCCGGGATGACCTTCGCCGAGGACACATGGATCGACGCGGCGCGGCAGGCCTTCGCGGCCGTCGTGCGCGACATGGCCGACGACGGGGGGCGGCTGCACCACAGCTTCCGCGCAGGCGATGCCCGCCATGCCGGGATGCTGGACGATTACGCCGGCATGATCCGGGGCGCGCTGGCGCTGCATGAAGCCACCGGCGATGCCGCCTACCTGGACCGTGCGGAGGTCTGGGCCAGCACCCTGGAACAGCATTTCCTGGAACCGGACAGCGGCGCCTATCACTTCACCGCCGACGATGCGGAGGCGCTGATCGTCCGCAGCCTCGGCATCGGCGACAATGCGACACCCAACGGCAAC
>CAJYBQ010000468.1 GCA_913064755.1 uncultured Alphaproteobacteria bacterium | reverse complement strand
GAATTCAAGTGCCAGCGAAGTATCAAAGGTCGGACCCATCATGCGCAGCCAGTTATTCAGCGCGTATTTCGTAAACCGGATTGCCGACGGCGCGCCGCGCGCCAGTTTCCCGGCAACCTCGACCGCCTTGTCCTGCAATTCGTCTGCTTCAACGCAGAGCGAAACCAGCCCGATGCGCTCGGCTTCCTCGCCAGAGATCGGCTCGCACAGCAGCAGGTAATATTTCGCCTTCGCCATGCCGCAGAGGATCGGCCAGTTGATGACCGCGTGGTCCCCTGCCGCAACCCCGAGCCTCGTGTGGCCGTCGACGATCTTCGCCGACTTCGCGACGATGGAAATGTCCGACAGCAGGCCGGCGACCAGCCCGGCCCCCACCGCGACGCCATTGATGGCCGACACGACGGGCTTGCCGCAATTGATGATGTTGTAGACGAGGTCCTTCGCTTCCTTCCAGGACCGGACGCGGGCCTGGTAGTCGTCGATCATCTCCTCGATCATCGCGAAGTCGCCCCCGGCCGAGAACGCCCGACCCTTGCCGGTCAGGATGACGGCGGAGACATCCGGATCGGCGTCGATCTCGTTCCAGACATAGGTCATGTGGTTGTGACCGACCTTGTCGAGGGAATTGAGCGTTTCCGGATTGTTGAGGGTCAGCCGCAGCACCCTGTCCGCGGGCCAGTCCACCTCGAAGGTCGAGAATTTCGAATAATCGCCAGGCATGATCAGTCCTCCCCAAGAGATTCCAATGCGTGCGGGGGGTGCCGATCCTTGCCTCGATCCCGTGCCGAAGCGTGGTGTCAGGCCCCGCTAGCCAGCATCATGACGGATAACGATCTTGCCGACATGCTTCTTCGCGATGAAGGCCTCCTGCGCCGCGCGCAGGTCGCGCAGTGCAAATTCCGCGGCAACCAGCGGCTGGATCTCGCCGCGTTCGATATAGCCGACCAGGTCCCGCATGATGTTGTCGGGCTGGCGGGTGGAGCCGAGCCGGCTCAGGTCGCGCAGGTACAGCGTGCGCACGTCCAGTTCGACGATCGGCCCGGCAATGGCCCCCGCCGCCACGTAGCGCCCGTCGTTGCGCAGGCCATCGATGGTCGCGGACCAGGCTGGACCTGCCACCAGGTCGATCACCACGTCGAAGGCCGCGACAGGAATGGCGTCCGTCCGCGACAGGGTGGCATCCGCCCCCATGGCCGCCAGGGTGGCCAACTTGTCGGCCGCGGAGATGGTGGTGACCCTGGCACCGCGTCGCCGCGCAAGCTGTATCGCGGCCGAGCCGACCCCGCCGGACGCGCCGGTGATCAGCACCTGCTCCCCATCCGCCACGGCCGCGCGCTGCAGCATCCCCTCGGCCGTCGAGCTGGCGCAGGGGAGGGAGGCCAGTTCCAGGTCCGTCCAGTCGCAGGTCACGGCGAGTGCATCATGTGCGCGGCAGCACAGGTACTGGGCGAATGATCCCGGACTGTCGGTGCCGAGGGTGTGGGTTTCATGGCTGCCGTCGGCATTGGTGACACTCTGCAACGCACGAACCAGCACCCGTTCACCCACCCGGTGCGGGGAGACGTGATTGCCGACGGCGATGATCTCGCCGCAGCAGTCCGCCCCCTGGATCAGCGGAAACGGGATGGGTTTGCCTGACCAGCTGGCGTCGTCGGGGTTGGTGTCTGCATTGCCCGTCGTCGCACCGCTGGCCGTGTCGCCGCGTACCGCCTTCGAATACCAGCCGGTGCGGGTGTTGATATCGGTATTGTTGACCGACGAGGCGAGGACGCGGATCAGCACTTCGCCTTCCGCCGGGGCCATGACGGGCAGGTCATCGCGCCATTGCAGCATGTCCAGCCCACCGTGCCCGGTCAGCACCATGCCCCACATTCGTTCGGGCAAATTCAAGATGTCTTCTCCTTGTCGGGCTCGGACGTGCCCGGACCCTCGACCATCAGACCGAGGGGCGCTCCTTCGTCGGGTCGGACGCGGGCGTGTCGCCAACCGAGATCGTCGCACCGGCGGCGTGTTTCACGACCAGTTCGCGCGGAACACTGGCCAGGCATTCGGGGCCGTTCTCACCTATCACGATACTCTCCGTCATGGCGATGCCCCAGTCAGCCTGCCAGAGGCCGGTCATGAAGTGGAACGTCATGCCCGGTTGCAGCACGGTCAGGTCCCCGGCCCGGAAACTCATGGTCCGCTCGCCCCAGTCCGGCGGATAGGACAGCCCGATGGGATAGCCGGTGCGGTTGTTCTTCTCGAAACCATGGCGGCGCAATTCACCGAAGAACGCCAGCGCCACATCCTCGCAGGTATTGCCCGCCTTCGCCTTCTGCAGCCCCAGTTCCATGCCTTCCTGCACGGCCGCTTCCGCCCGGCGGAACAGCTCCGGCGGCTCCCCGAAATGGACCGTGCGGGTCAGCGGGCAGTGATAGCGGTGGTAGCAGCCGGCAATCTCGAAGAACACGCCCTCGTTGTCCCGCAGGGGGCTGTCGTCCCAGGTCAGGTGAGGGGCGGAGCCATCGACGCCGGCACCCACCAGCGGCACGATCGCGGCGTAGTCCCCGCCATGACCATCGACGCCGCGCAGGCCGGCATCGTAGATCTCCGCGATCAGGTCGCACTTGCGCATGCCCGGTTCGGCCATCTCGAAGATGCGGGTCATCTGGGATTCGACGATGCGCGCTGCCGTGCGCATGTATTCCAGTTCCTGCGGACTCTTGACGGCGCGCTGCCAGTTGACCAGCGCATTGGCATCCTGGAACCGCACGTTCGGCAGGTGCTTCTGCAGCGTGGCGAAGGCGCGGGCGGAGAAATAGTAGTTGTCCATTTCCACGCCGACCGTGCCCCTGGCCCAGCCCCGGGACACGATCTCGGCCGAAAGCACCTCCATGGGGTGATGTTCCATCGACTGGACGTAATGGTCCTCGTAGCCCACCAGGTCGGCGCTTTCCATGTAGACGGTGCGCCTGGCGCCATTCACGTCCTGCCCGCGACCGAACCAGACGGGATCGCCGTCCGGGCCGATGATGACGGCCTGGTGGACATAGAACGACCAGCCGTCATAGCCGGTCAGCCAGGCCATGTTCGACGGGTCACTGACGATCAGCAGGTCGATGCCGGCGGAGGCCATGGCGCTCCGGGTTTTGAGCAGCCGGGCGGCATATTCCTGGCGGCTGAAACGCAGAACAACGTCCTGGGGCATCGACGGTCTCGGTCGGGTTCGGCTGCGGCCGCAACGCGGAGCGCTGTTGGTGTTCCTCCGGCGCTCACGGAACGATTGGCTCCAATGGCGGGGGGCATTGGTTTGTTCGGCGAGAGCAGTGGGGACTGGGAGGGGTCCCTGCGAACCCTCACGGGGCCGGCTGTCGGGTCGGGGTGAATGTGATGGTCGGCTCGCAGCGGCTGGGCGCGCTGCG
>CAJYBQ010000467.1 GCA_913064755.1 uncultured Alphaproteobacteria bacterium | reverse complement strand
CACGGAAGCACGCGGATTGGGCCGTGGAGGCGCGCGTGGCCGGTGGGACGCGATGGACACCGCCAGAAGGTCGGGCGACACGAGCCGCTTCGGCGGGACGGTCGGCCTCGCTGAGGTGGATACGGACGAGGAGAGCGAGTACCAGATCGTCGGCGTTGACGAAGCCGATATAGACAGCGGCCTGATCTCCATCACCAGCCCGCTGGCACGTGCCCTTATCGGCAAGTCCGAGGGCGACTCCGTCGATGTGCAGACACCGCGCGGCGAGAAATCCTACGAAGTCATCGGGGTGAAGTGGCGCTGACGCCAACCTGACGTCGGCCGTGGGCATGATCCTGTTGCCGAACCACGGGAGCGCGTGATGCTGCTTGATACGCCGGTCTGCGACTTTGGCTGGAAGGCCCCGGATTTCGACCTGATGGATCCGGACGGTGTCCACCATCGGATGTCGGATCACCTGGGGGACAAGGGTCTGCTGGTCGCCTTCATCTGCAACCATTGCCCCTACGTGCAGGCCATCGCCGATCGCCTGGCCGCGGACACGGCTGCCTTGCTGGCGGATGGCATCGGCGTGCTGGCCGTGATGTCGAACGACTATTCACTGGTCAGTGCCGACAGCCCGCCCCGCATGAAGCAGTTTGCCGAAAGGCATGGCTTCCCCTTTCCCTACCTGGTCGACGAGGGTCAGGCCGTTGGTCGTGCGTGGGGGGCGGTCTGCACCCCGGATTTCTTCGGCCTGAATGCTGCCGGGGAATTGCAGTACCGGGGACGGCTGGACGACCGGGGCATGGGTGATGCAGGCAACCGGACGCCCGAACTGCTGAACGCCATGCGCCAGGTGGCAACCACCGGCAAGGGGCCGACACGGCAGGTGCCGAGCATGGGGTGTTCGATCAAATGGTCCGGATGATGGCCTTGGCCGGTTTCGCCTGAAACCGGCTCCGTGGACGTCAGGCGCGTGCCCTTGACCCACCGCCTGTGCCATCGGCGCGGCGGCGCAGCCGGGCCAGGACCTCTTCCAGGCCGGTCGGGCTGATGTTGCTGTATTCCTCGCTGATGCGGCTGACCAGCTGACGAATGAAGGTCGGTTCATCCACGCCATTGCGCTGGCTGCGGGCCGAATTGACCGCGTCGCGCGCCACGCGGAAGGCCTGGAACATCATCGGTTCGAGCTTGGCCGCGTCGTAGAGTCTGCGGAAGCCGTCCAGTCCCGCGCCATCGGACGCGCCCTTGACCCTTTGCTCCGGCCAGCCGCTCAAGGCGGCCATCCCGGCGAGGAAGAACTGGTGATCGCCCCCGGCCAGCACACGCAGCATCAGGCTGGTGCTGAGGCGACCTTCGGCGTGCATCCGCTGCGCCAGCGCCTGAACCTGCCCGATGTCATCGCTGTCCTTGATGACGGAGGCGATGGAGCGTTCCAGCCCGTGCACGAAGATGTCCTCCGCCAGTACCGGCGGCAGGTCGTTGCGGCGGACCAGGGTCTCCATCAGCATGTCGGACACGGTGCGCACGCATTGTTCGCTGACGGTCAGGGAGACAATCTGCTCGGCGGTTTCCAGCGGCAGGCCCGGACGGGCGGCAACCGCGCCCATGACTTCCATGGATTCCGGGAACCGTCCCATGGCGTGGTTCAGGGCACCGGCCTGCAGGTCCGCGCCGTTGTTGCGGACCAGCGTCCCGACGGCCTGTTCGGTACCGACGGAAACGATCCGTTCCGATACCAGTGCGCTGACGTTCTCGCGCCCGGCAACCGCGACCTGGAAATCGTCCCCCCGGTCCAGCTGTTCCAGCAGCACCGTGTCATCCAGTACCGACGAGAACCGCACGATGGGCAGCGCCACCGAATCCACGTCGGCAATCAGCCGCTCGATCATCTGTCGCGGCAGCATGGGGGATTCGGCGATATGCTCGGCCAGCGACTGGCGTACGGTCGCCACCGAATCGGCAATCAGCTGATCCACCAGTTCCAGCGCGATCTTCAGCTCTCGCGCCGACATGCCGGACCGGTTCATCATCCGACCGACTTCCGCTGCAACCGCTGTCTTGTTGTCCGCTGAAAGCGCGCCGACGAGGCGTTGTACTTCCGAAGCGTCTATCTGAGCCGTCATGATCAGTCTCCAAACCTGGCGGAACGATAGGACAGCGGGCTTAATGGGCGATTAATATGCGGGTTCGGCTGTTGCCCTGCTACAAGGGCAGTGTTGCTGACACTTGCCCGGGAGGCGGCATTGGCGATCGATATCGAGGCGATGCGACGGGAACTGACCCGGCGGCGTGATGCGCTGGCCAGCCTCAGCGCCCTTTCGGCCGAATCCCGTGGCGCCGTGGAACTGGACCAGTCGCGGGTCGGACGCCTGTCGCGGATGGACGCGATGCAGCAGCAGGAAATGGCCAAGGCGTCGGAGAGCCAGCGCGCGCAGCAGATTGTCCGGATCAATGCCGCCCTGGCGCGGATCGACAGCGATGACTTCGGTTATTGCCTCGACTGCGGGGAGGAGATCGCCGAGAAGCGCCTGAGCGTCGATCCCGCGACGCCGCTCTGCATCGATTGCGCAAGTGGACGACCGGTACATGGATGATCACGTCAAGGGCCTGCTGATCACCGCCGGGGGTGTCCTGGCCATCACGCCCGACGCCCTGCTGATCAAGATGTCGGGACTGTCGGCGCCCTCGCTGTTCTTCTGGCGCGGCATGCTGGTCGCGCTGATGATGAGCGTGCCCTTCATCTTCATCTGGCGCGGCGAGTTCCTGTCGCGCTGCCGTGCCATCGGCTGGCCCGGTATCGGCGTGGCCCTGTGCTACGCCATCAGCACGGGGTGCTTCGTGGCGGCCAATACCCAGACGGTCGCGGCCAACGTGCTGGTCATCGTGGCAACCGCGCCGCTGTTCGCATCCATCTTCAGCACCCTGCTGCTGAAGGAGCCGACACCGCCGCGGACCTGGCTGGCGTCCGTCGTCGCCCTGGGGGGCGTGGCGCTGGTCGGTGCGGACGAGATCAACCGCGAAGCCGGGCTGGGCGAATTACTGGCGCTGGGCTGCGCGGGCTTTGTTTCCCTGTCGTTCGTCATCATCCGCAAGGCGAAGGACGTCAGCATGATTCCCGGCACCGCGCTGGGGGCGTTCATCATGGGACTGGCGGGCTGTTTCTGGTTCGAACTTCCGACCGGGGAGACGGAATGGTTCGCGGTCCTGGTCGGCGGGCTGGTCTTCATCCCGCTTGCCTACCTGGGCCTGACCGTCGGCCCCCGCTATATCTCCGCGCCGGCGGTCGGGTTGTTCCTTCTGCTGCAAACCGTCCTCGGGCCCATCTGGGTCTGGCCGGGGCTCCACCAACCGCCTAGCCAGATTCGCTTCATCTCCAGTGCGTGCCTTGTGCCGACCATCCACCGGAACCCCACCACCCGGCCAG
>CAJYBQ010000466.1 GCA_913064755.1 uncultured Alphaproteobacteria bacterium | reverse complement strand
TCCCGGCCAGCATCCGCTGCATGCCCGGTGGAAGTGTTTCATAGGCCATGTACATGTTGGCAAACAGGGTGTCGCCACCATAGGGCGGGACTTCCTTGGCATGCAGGATCGTGGCCCGCGGCGGGGCAGCCTGGAAGCTCCAGTCGGAATGCCAGTTGCCGCCGAAGTTCTTGACCCCGACTTCGGACTTGTCCTTTACAACCTCAATGACTTCAGGGTGATCGGGCATTGTCTTCACGTAAGGCTCCACCCCGAACTCTCCGAAGAGGCGGGTGAAACGCTTCTGATCCTCCGGCTGCATGTCCTGGTTCCGGAACACGATCACGCTGTGCTGCGCGAAGGCATGTTCCAGTTCCTCGATCACCCGGTCACCCAGGTGCGATGTCAGGTCGATGCCGTCGATCTCGGCACCCAGGACACCGGTCATCGGGGTGACGGTGATGTGATTGTAGTCCTGTTCGGCCAATGCGCTCATGTCGGTTTCCTCCAGCCACTTTCGCCGGATTGTATCGCCGCCCCACGCAGAAGGCAAGCTCTGCCGGTACCGGCCCGGGCGGTGGCTGTCATGCGCCCTTCTCCCAACCCCGGTCGCCCTGCTTCCAGTAGGTCACGCCGTGCCCCCCGGCCCGTGCAGCGCGCCAGCGGTCGCGGGCACCGGCCACGGCTTCCTCGTCGCGTCCGTCGAACAGGTCGAGGCAGCGGTCGAAGGCTTCCAGGTCGGATGCCATGACACCGTCGACCAGCAACAGCACCCGTGCACCGGCGGGGTTGTCCTGCCCCGTGGTCAGCCAGATCGGCTGTTGTTCGCCGTTGCCGTCCTCCGCCGAGCCATGTGGCAGGAAGCCATCCTTGCGATAGGTCCACAGCAGGTCGTTCAACCAGGCAACCCGTTCGTCGCTGCCTGCCCGGACCACGGCCTTCATGCCACGTTCCACCACCTTTTCCAGCAGTTCCGGCAGCGCTGCTTCCAGCGGCTTCCGGGTCAGATGGTAGAAGGCGACATCGGTCATCGTGGTGCCTGTCTGTGTCTTTTCCTGGCCCCAACGCAGTCCGCCCTCCCCCGATGTCCGGGGAAGGGCGGCAACTGCATCAGGTCTGCTTCACCTGCCCTGAACGGTCCGGTCAGCTTTCGTAATTGCGCCGGACCAGTTCGTCGAGCAGCCGGACGCCGTAGCCGGTGCCCCCCTTCGGTGCGATCGGGGATCCCTTCTGCGACCAGGCCACGCCCGCGATGTCGAGATGCGCCCAGGGCACATCGTTGACATAGCGCTGCAGGAACTGCGCGGCGGTGATGGAACCCGCCCCGCGCCCGGTGCCGATATTGCGCATGTCGGCAATCTGCGACTTCAGGTCGGCGTCGTAGTTCTTGTGCAGCGGGAAGCGCCAGAGCTTCTCCTCCACCGTCTTGCCGGCTTCCAGCAGACGATCCGAAAGCTCGTCATTGTTGGAGAACAGGCCCGCATGCTCCGACCCGAGCGCGACGATGATCGCGCCGGTCAGCGTGGCCAGGTTGACCATGAACTGCGGCTTGAAGCGGTCCTGCGTGTACCAGAGCGCATCGGCCAGGACCAGGCGGCCCTCGGCATCCGTGTTCAGGACCTCGATGGTCTGGCCGGACATGGACGTCACCACGTCGCCGGGGCGCTGGGCGTTTCCGTCAGGCATGTTCTCGACCAGGCCGACAACGCCGACCGCGTTGACCTTGGCCTTCCGACCGGCCAGCGCCGCCATGGTGCCGATCACGGACGCGGAACCGCCCATGTCCCACTTCATGTCTTCCATGCCGGCCGCGGGCTTGATGGAGATGCCACCGGTATCGAAGGTGACGCCCTTGCCCACGAAGGCGACCGGCTGGCCGTTCTTGCGCCCGCCGCTCCACTGCATGACCACCAGGCGGCTTTCGCGCGACGACCCCTGGCCGACACCCAGCAGGGAGCCCATGCCCAGGTTCTTCATCTGCGCCTCGCCCAGCACCTCGACCTTGACGCCGAGCCTGGTGAGTTCCTGGCAACGATCCGCCAGGGTCTGCGGGTAGAGGATGTTGGGCGGCTCCGACACCAGGTCGCGGGTCAGGAACACGCCTTCCGCAACCTTGTCGAGGTCAGCGAAGACGTCACGGGCGGCGGCGGCGGAGCGGGTGCCGATGACCAGGCTTTCCAGCGCCGGCTTGTCCTCTTCCTTCAGCTTGGTGTGATACTTGTCGAAGCGATAGCTGGCGAGGCGCGCGCCAACGGCGATATGCGCCTGGATCGCCCCCTTGGTCAGCTTCGTGCCCGCGGCGAGGTCTTCGGCATCGATGATGATCTTGCCGGTCTTCACGCCGGACTTTGCCCAGGCGTTGAACGTCCGCCCGCCCAGGATTTCCAGGTCGGTCTGCTTCAGTTCCGCCGGATCGCCGAGGCCGAGCAGCAGGATACGGTCCAGCCGCGTGCCGCGCGGCGCCAGTATCTCCGTGTGCTGGCCCTTGTTGCCGACGAAGCGCGTGCTGCGCATGACCTGCTTGATCGCGCCCTCGGTGGTCTTGTCCAGTTCGATCGCTGCAGGGGACAACTTGCCGCCCTTGCAGACGGCAACCGCCACCGCACCACGCCCAGGAATCGCCCCACCCTTGATATCGATTTCCATCTGCTTCCGCCCGTTTTCGGTACACTTTCGGGGACACCAGACCGATGTCCTTTTCCTGCAACATATATTGCAGCGTTTTCCGGGGTGCGCAAACGCCGCGAAAAGTGAGGTGTCCGGCATCTTTCGCATGACGACATGACGGCTATACTCCGCGCCCATGCGATCCCTCAGCAGATACATGATCCGCGCGGCCATCGGCCCCTTCGTCTTTGTCACCATGGTTCTGACCGGGGTGATCTGGATCGTGCAGGCGTTGCGCTTCGTCGACGAGATCATCAACTACGACATGACGGTCAGCGCATTTGCCTACATCACCCTGTTGCTGTTGCCACAATTGCTGCCCGTCACCATGCCCATCGGCCTGTTCTGCGGCATGCTCTACGCCTATTGGCGGCTGTCGACGGACAGCGAACTGGTGGTCATGCGGGCGGCGGGCCTCAGCCGCCTGAGCCTGGCGAAGCCCGGCCTGATGCTGGGGGGGGCCTGCGCGGTCGTGGTCGCATCCATGACGTTCTATTTCATGCCGCTGGCCAACACGACCATGCGCGACACGCGATTCGCCTGGCACTACATCTATTCGACGCTGGTCCTGCGGGGACAGCAGTTCACGCCGCTGCGCATCACTGCCGCCCACCTCGCCCTTTCTCCAGGTCTTCATTGACGCGTACGACACAGGGCCGGGCGTCGCTGTCCTGGCGCCCGACGAGCCGGCGGGCAGCCTGCCGCGCAGGAGGGCCGGGGGGGGCGGGGAGTGGCAGAGGAGCGCAAGCGCCGCCGGCGGGCGG
>CAJYBQ010000465.1 GCA_913064755.1 uncultured Alphaproteobacteria bacterium | reverse complement strand
CCCGGCCGCGTCGCTGGAACGGGATGTCGACCCGTGGGGCAGGGCGGGCATCGTGCTTGGTGGGCGGCGGGGGGCGCCGGTTTCCCGGTTAGGTGTCCGGCCCGGGGCCGGGGTCCGGAAGGTGAATGGCCGCGAAGTTCAGGCTACTGCGGGCTTGGACCGGATGCTGAGCGACGAGCCCGAACAGTGGATGTTCGAGGTCCTGCGGGGTGACCGGACCCACCGGGTGCAGGTGCGGCGGAAATCATGACCAGCAACCTCTTCGCCGCGGCCGGGGTCGATGACGGAATGCCACGGCCGCTGGCCGACCAGTTGCGGCCGCAATCGCTCGACGCCGTGGTCGGACAGGATCACCTGCTCACCGGGGAGGGACCGATTGCGCGGATGGCGGCGCAGCGACGGCCCGGGTCCGTCATTCTCTGGGGTCCGCCGGGCACGGGGAAGACGACCATCGCCCGTCTGCTGGCCGGCTCCGTCGACATGGAGTTCGTGCAGCTCTCGGCAGTCTTCTCTGGCGTTGCCGATCTGCGGAAGGCATTCGACCAGGCCCGCGCCCGGCGCCAGGACGGGCGCGGGACGCTCCTGTTCGTTGACGAGATACACCGCTTCAACCGGGCCCAGCAGGACGGCTTCCTGCCGGTGGTCGAGGATGGCACCATCACCCTGATCGGGGCCACGACGGAGAATCCTTCCTTCGAGCTCAACCCGGCCCTGCTGTCACGATGCCAGGTGCTGGTGCTGCGCCGTCACGACGACCAGGCGCTGGAATCCCTGTTGGCGCGGGCAGAGGACCTGATGGCCAGGCCCTTGCCGCTGACGGCGGACGGACGTCTTACCCTGAAGGCGATGGCGGATGGCGATGGCCGCTACCTGCTGAACCTGGCCGAGGAACTGTACCGTCTCGACCCGCCAGCGCCGCTGGAACCCGGCGAACTGGCCGAGGCATTGCAGCGGCGGGCGCCGATCTACGACAAGGGACAGGAAAGCCATTACAACCTGATCAGCGCGCTGCACAAGTCCTTGCGCGGTTCCGATGGCGATGCCGCGCTCTACTGGCTGGCGCGGATGCTGGCGGGTGGCGAGGATCCCCTGTTCATCGCGCGACGACTGGTCCGCTTCGCCTCCGAAGACATTGGCCTGGCCGACCCGGAAGCGTTGCACCAGGCGCTGGCAGCAAAGGCGGCCTATGATTTCATCGGCTCCCCGGAAGGCGAACTGGCGCTGGCCCAGGCGGCGCTCTACCTGGCGACCGCGCCGAAGTCGAACGCGGCCTATACCGCCATGAAACGGGCACAGAAGGCGGCCCGGGCCACCGGATCGCTTGCCCCGCCGATGCACATCCTGAATGCCCCGACGGGAATGATGAAGGATCTGGGCTATGGCAAGGGATACGCCTATGACCATGATCAGCAGGATGGATTCTCGGGGCAGAACTACTTTCCTGACGAAATGCCGCGCGAAGCCTTCTACCGTCCGGTGGAACGGGGCTTCGAGCGCGAGATCGGGAAGCGTCTTGCCTATTGGGGCCGGTTGCGCGACCGGCGGGAGAAGGGTGAATGATGTCCCCCGCGATGCTGCTGGCAGTGGCCATGGGCGGCGCGGTGGGTGCTGTGCTGCGCTTCGGCGTGCTGCAGACCACCATGCGGCTCTGGGGTACCGGCTTTCCCGTTGGCACCCTGGTCGTGAACGTGGCCGGCAGTCTCGCCATGGGACTGGCGGTCGAATGGTTGACCGCGCGGGGTCTGCCTGATGTCTGGCGCGGTTTTCTGACCGTGGGACTGCTGGGTGCGCTGACCACCTTCTCGACGTTTTCGCGGGATGTGGCCTTGCTGCACGAGCGGGGGGAGATGGCGCTGGCGGCGCTCTACGTGATGTTGTCGGTGTGCCTGTCGGTGGGCGCACTGTTTCTCGGGCTATGGCTCGGACGGGGGTTTTTCGCATGACAGGTGTTCGACAGGAAAAGATCGGCCGTGACGAGGACGGCATGCGCATGGACCGCTGGTTCCGGTCCCGTTTTCCGGAAGTGACCCAGGGGCGGGTGCAGAAGATGCTGCGCAAGGGCGAGATCCGGCTGGATGGGGGGCGCGCCAAGGCCGATACCCGTGTCGCCGCCGGGCAGCAGGTGCGCGTGCCGCCGATCGCCCCGGCGGAGAAGGCGCACCGCAAGCCACAGGCGCGCGCCGTGACCTATTCCGAGGAAGAAGCATCGGCCCTGCGCGACCTGATCATCCACCACGATGACGAGGTCCTGGTGATCAACAAGCCCGCGGGACTGGCGGTGCAGGGGGGCAGCGGCATCAGCCGTCACCTGGACGGCATGCTGCCAGCCTTGATGTTCGACGCCGAAGAGCCTCCCCGGCTGGTGCATCGCCTCGACCGCGACACCTCCGGGGTCCTGGTGCTGGCCCGCACCCGCCAGGCCGCGCAGTGGCTGACGCGCGCGTTCCGCAACCGCGACACGGTGAAGACCTACTGGGCCATCTGCATCGGGGCACCGCGCCCGGCGGAGGGCACCATCGACGTGCCGTTGCTGAAGGAGGGCGGGCATTTCGGGGAACGCGTGGAGGCCGTGCCGGAAGGCGGCCAGCGGGCAATCACCCAGTACATGACGGTTGCTGCCGCATCGAAGCGTGCGGCCTGGCTGGCCATGCGACCGGTGACCGGACGGACGCACCAGTTGCGCGTCCACGCGACCGAGATCGGTCACCCGATCATCGGTGACGGAAAGTATGGCGGGGCGGAAGCGCACCCGGGCGGCTTCGACCGCAACCTGCATCTGCATGCCCGGCGGCTGGAATTGCGTCGCCCGAACGGTCGCATCCTGGACGTTTCGGCGCATCCGTCGGAGCACATGCTGGCGGCAATGGACCTGCTGGGCTTCGATATCAACGACATCGCCGCCGACATCATCTGGCCGGAAGTCTGACCACCGGCCACGCCTGAACCGGTCATGGGCCATCACACCGGCACCTCGCACGGTGAAGCCCGGTCGGTGATCCATCCTGTGCCTCGGGCTGTAGACCTGATGGTCAGGCAGAACGGAGTGATCATCCATGCGCCGTCGTGGTCTTCTTGCGGTCGCAAGTCTCACCGCTGCTTCATCGTTTCTTGCGGGTTGCAGCCTGTTCACGTCCTTGCCGGACAAGGCCAGCACGCAACAGCGGATAGCGGGGCTTTCCACGTCCGGACTGGATCTGCAGCGCCCGGTGGAAGTGCGCTGGAACGCCCACCTGGTGCCCTGGATAACGGCGGAGACCGACGCGGATGCGGCCGATGCGCTGGGCTATGTCCCTGCGCGCCTGCGCCGGGGGCCGCTGGAGATCTCGCGGCGGCCGGCGGCTGGCCGGCTTGCCGGCGTCGGCGGGCGTCTGGCCCGGGACCTCGACGCACGCCGGTCGCTGCTCCGCGGG
>CAJYBQ010000464.1 GCA_913064755.1 uncultured Alphaproteobacteria bacterium | reverse complement strand
TATGGCGGTAAACCTGTCATGGCGGCCACGGGCCATTCGATTATCAAAACCAAAATGGCCGAACTGGCGGCGCCGCTGGCCGGCGAAATGAGCGGACACATCTTTTTTGCCGATCGCTATTACGGTTTCGATGATGCCCTTTACGCGGCAATCCGGTTGCTGGATATCGTCGCCCATGGTGATCAGTCGCTGGCCGAAATGAGCGATGCCCTGCCGCAGGTCGTGAATACACCGGAGATCCGGTACGAAATCGACGAAGATCGCAAGTTTGCGGTGATCGATGAAGTGAAAACCCGGCTCGCCGGCACGGCAGATAAGGTTGACAATACGGATGGCGTGCGGGTGCTGAAGCCTGAAACGGTGGGAATGATGACCCGTGACCACACGATCAGCCAGGGTATCCGGCCCGGCAAATACTACTTGCCGGGTCGCGGCTATGGCTTCGGCCTGGGGGTCGCAGTGCGCATTTCGGATGAACAGGCCGCGCAGCCAGGTACTCTCGGCGACTATTTCTGGGCCGGTGCGGCAGGTACCGCCTACTTCGCCGATCCGGCACAGGGCATGTTCGCGATCCTGATGATCCAGTCCCCGAACAGTCGCCGAAAGGTCCGCGCGCTGATCCGCTCCGGCGTCTATGGCGCATTGACCCGCTGAGGAAGGTCCTCGACCCGGCCTCAGTCCTTGCGCACCATCCGGCCCAGCGGGCGGCCGCCGAAGATGTGGACGTGGAAGTGGAACACGATCTGGCCGGCGCTGGCACCGTTGTTGGTGGTCAGGCGGAAGCCTTCGCCCGCCACGCCAGCGACTTCGGCGGTCTCGTTGACGGATTTCCAGAAGCCGGTGATTTCCTCGGGCGAGGCCTTGGCCATGAAATCCTCGAAATCCACGTAGGGGCCCTTCGGGATCACCAGCACATGGATCGGGGTCTGCGGCTGGATATCCTCGAAGGCCAGCGCGAACTCGGTTTCATGCACCTTCTTGCAGGGCAGCTCGCCGCGCAGGATCCTGGCGAAGACATTGTCGTTGTCGTAGCTCATGGGTCTCGGTCCTCCTTGCGGGATGCCTTCTCGGCGATCCCGGAAATGCCTTCGCGACGGGCCAGTTCGGCCATGACTTCCGCCGGTTCGATACCCAGGTGCGACCAGAGCACCGTCAGGTGAAACAGCAGGTCGGCGCTTTCCGACACCACCTTGTCGCGACCTTCGCCGACGGCGGCCAGGGCGGTTTCCACGGCCTCCTCACCGACCTTCTGCGCGATCTTCGACGTTCCCTTGCCGTGCAGCCGCGCGACATAGGACGTTTCCGGGTCGGCGGTCTTGCGCTGCTCCGCCAGCGCGTGCAGGCGTTCCAGCATGTCCAGGCTGTCACTCATGCCGTGCCCTCCTGCGCCAGCAACCGCACCGGCACCCCGGCGGCGGCCATGTGGGCCTTGGTCTCGGGGATGGAGAATGTACCGAAATGGAAGATGGATGCCGCCAGGACCGCCGAGGCATGACCGTCGCGCACCCCCTCCACCATGTGGTCCAGCGTGCCGACGCCGCCGGACGCGATCACCGGAATGCCGACCGCATCCGCCACGGCGCGGGTCAGGCCGATGTCGAAGCCGATCTTTGCCCCGTCCCTGTCCATGGAAGTCAGCAGGATCTCGCCTGCCCCCAGGTCGGCCATCCGGCAGGCCCATTCGACCGCATCCAGACCGGTCGCGTTCCGACCGCCGTGGGTGAAGATTTCCCAGCGGTCCTGCCCGACGGACTTGGCGTCGATGGCCACGGTGATGCACTGGCTGCCGAACTTGTTCGCGGCTTCGCCAACGAATTCGGGGCGGTGCACGGCGGCGGTATTGATCGAGACCTTGTCCGCCCCGGCCAGCAGCAACTGGCGCACGTCGTCATTGGTCCGCACCCCGCCACCGACGGTCAGCGGCATGAAACAGCGTTCCGCCGTGCGCGCCACCACGTCGAACAGGATGCCGCGCTTCTCGTGACTCGCGGTGATGTCGAGGAAACAGAGTTCATCGGCGCCCGCCGCGTCGTAGACCGTCGCCTGCTCCACCGGGTCACCCGCATCGCGCAGGTCGACGAAGTTGATGCCCTTCACGACCCGGCCATCCTTCACGTCCAGGCAGGGAATGATGCGTGCCTTCAGCATGTTTCAGCCCCCCGCGACGCGCAGGGCTTCGGCGGGGTCGATGCGCCCGTCATACAGCGCCCGCCCGATGATCACGCCTTCGATGCCGGCATCCGCAACCGCCTTCAGCCGATGGATGTCATCGATGCCGGCAACACCGCCGGAGGCGATGACCGGCAGGCCACAGACGCGGGCCAGGTCCGCCGTCGCCTCCACGTTCACGCCCTGCAGCGCGCCGTCGCGATCGATGTCCGTATAGACGATGGCCGCGACACCGGCGTCGGCAAAGGCCAGGGCCAGGTCGGTCGCCAGCATCTCCGACTGTTCCGCCCAGCCCTCCACCGCGACATGCCCGCCGCGCGCGTCGATGCCGACCACGATCCGGTCCGGGTAGTCGCGACAGGCGGCGCGCACCGTCTCCGGGTCACGCAGCGCCATGGTACCGAGGATGACCCGCGCCACGCCTTCGCCCAGCCAGGCGTCAATCCCGGCGCGGTCACGGATACCGCCACCAAGCTGTACCGGGCGATCCGTCGCCGAGAGCACGGCGCGGACCGCGTCGGCATTGGTGGACCGGCCATCGAAGGCGCCGTTGAGATCGACCAGGTGCAGCCGCTCGAACCCCATGGCGCGAAACTTCGTCGCCTGGTCCGCCGGGTCGGGATTGAATTCGGTCGCGTCGTCCATGCGCCCCTGCAGCAGGCGCACGCAGCGGCCGTCCTTCAGGTCGATCGCGGGATAGATGTTCATGTTCACTTGCCCGCCTTGTTCTTGTGCGACAGCACCTTGGTATAGAAGAATCCGGTCACGTAGTCCTCGCCGACCCGGGCGTAGTTCGGCCGCACGCCCCAACGCGAGAAACCCGCCGTTTCATAGATCTGGATGGCGGCGGTCTGGGTCTCGCGCACGTCCAGGTCGATCTGTTCGAAACCGTCCTCGCGCGCCGAATCCTCGGCCATCTGCAACAGGCCACGGGCCAGCCCGAGACCGCGTGCATGGGGGGCGATGAAGAAGGTTGTCAGGCGCGCGATATGGCCCTGCGCGTGATTGTGTCGTGACGGGCGCAGCAACTGGATGGAGCCGACGATGCGCCCGTCGAGCCAGGCCACGAAGACCTCCCGCTCCGGCATCAGGACAACGCCCTTCCAGTAGGATCCCAGCACCGCGCGTCGGGGCACGACCCGACAGCCAAAGCAATTGCCGTACACGAACGAGCCATCCAACCAAGAGCACCGGTCCTTCAGATACACTTCCTCGATGGATTCCAGCAGCCGAATGCCAGCGGAAGGGGTGG
>CAJYBQ010000463.1 GCA_913064755.1 uncultured Alphaproteobacteria bacterium | reverse complement strand
CGCCCGGGTCGCCTCATGCGTGCGCGTGCCTCCCTCCTGCCGCAGTGTGACAGCGCGCGCCGGTGCGAGTGCGACCTGGTCCCAGACCCCCGAGGGCTGCCGGTCGACCGGAGCTGCCGCGAACTGGCAGCCGTGCGACAGGCGGGACCGGATCACCAGTCCGATGTCCCGGCGGCCTGACAGAGGAATCCGGCAACTGGCTGGCTCAGGAAATCTGGTGCGACGAACAGGTTTTCTCGTTTGTCCGTCTTAAAACAAAACTTGATAGTGCTGCCGGGGAAATGAACGGGCGGGCCGATCAATGCGCTGGAGCGAACTGGAATATCAGAGGTGTGCCGTCGCCCGGGCCGAATCCGTGCTCGGCGACCGCTGGACCATGATGATCATCCGCGACTGCCTGCTCGGCATCCGCCGCTTCGAGGATTTCCAGTCGCGCCTGGGCATCGCCCGGCGCGTGCTGTCGGATCGCCTGAACCTGCTGGTGGACAAGGGCGTGCTGCGACGGGAACCCTATTCGCAACGCCCCCTGCGCGAGGAATACCGCCTGACCGACGCCGGTCGCGACCTGCTGCCCGTCATCATGGCGCTGTCGCGCTGGGCCGACAGGCATCTGCCCCACCCGGAAGGCACAGCGGTGCAGTACCGCCACGTGGACTGCGACCAGGTCATCGAACCCCGTGTCGACTGCCCTGCCTGCGCCACGCCGCTGACCGTGCGCAACACCACGGCAGTGATCAATCAACCCGATTCCAGACAGGAACAAAGCTCATGAACGCCCCCGGGAAAATACAGGACATGACCGGCCTCCAGGCACTGCAGGCCGCATTCAGCAAGCCTGGTTCCGCCCCCAGCATCGGCCGGACGCTGAATTTCAGCCCGACCAGCCTGGAAGAAGGCAAGGTCGTCTTCGAAGGCGAGCCGACGGAGGATCACCTGAATCCCCTGCGCACCGTGCACGGGGGCTACGCCGCGACCCTGCTGGATTCCTGCATGGGCTGCGCCATCCATTCGACCTTGCCGGCGGGGAAGACCTACACCACGCTGGAACTGAAGGTGAATTACATTCGTGCGATGCGCCCGAGTGATGGCAAGGTGCAGGCGATCGGGGAGGTCATTCACGTGGGCCGGTCAACCGCCACGGCGGAGGGCAGGCTGATCGACGCCAATGGCCGCTTGCTGGCACATGGCACCACCACCTGCATCATCATGGACAACTGATCCGGCCGGGATCATCGACAACGCGATCAAGGGGACAAGTAGATGACGGCAAGAGAAGGTATGGCATCCGTCGGCGCGCGCTGGCCGCTGTGGCTGATGGTGATGTCGGCGTCCCTGATCGTCTTCTTCGGCATGGGGACGCGGAACACCTTCGGGCTGTTCCTGGACCCGATTTCGGAATCCATGACCTGGGGACGCGAGATATTCTCCCTGACCCTGGCACCGCAGAACATCATTTGGGGAGTCACGCAGCCGATTGCCGGGGCCATCGCCGACCGCTACGGCGCCGGCCGGGTCATGGCACTGGGCGGCGTGCTCTATGCCGTCGGCATCCTGGCCATCAGCTTTTCCGGCGTGCCCATCGCCATGCACCTGGCAGGCGGCGTGCTGATCGGCATAGCGCAGGGCCTGGCCTCCATGAACATCGGCATGGCCGTTGTCGCCCGTTCCACGCCTGTGCATCGCAGGACCCTGGTGATGTCCGTGGTGACCATGGGTGGCTCCGCCGGCCAGATGGTGCTTTCCCCCCTGGCCCAGTCCTTCATCGAAGGCTATGGCTGGGTCACCGCGCTGGTGTTCATCTCCATCATGGTGCTGATCGTCGTGCCGCTGGCGATACCGCTTTCCGGCAAGCCGGTTGCCACCCCCGGCAGCACCCAGACCTTCGGCGCCGCGCTGCGGGAGGCGAGTGGCCACCCCGGCTATATGCTGCTCGTTGCCGGGTTCTTTGTCTGCGGTTTCCATGTGACGTTCATTGGCACCCATCTGCCGGGCTTCGTCGCCGCCGCCCGGGCTTTCGATCTTTATGACGTCCGCGCCAAGCAGCGCCAGTTGAAAAGAGGCGTAGGGTCCGGAAACGACGCGGGTGAAGTCGATTACGCGAAATCCTTCGAACGGTTGCGGTCCAGAGCGCATGAGCGTTTCCAATCCAAACGGGGCCGGGATATCCTGCCCGCCGAAACGTCGGTTCGCCAGGGAGATATTGAGTATGGGTCCGCTTGATGGGGTAAAGATCGTTGAGCTTGCAGGCATCGGCCCTGGGCCGCATTGCTGCATGTTGTTGGCGGACATGGGGGCGGACGTGGTCAGGGTCGATCGCTCGGCCAACGTCGGCAAGTCCGGACCGGTGGACGACAAGTTCAACAATCTGACGCGCAGCCGGCCGAATGTCGCGGTCGATCTGAAGAACCCGGACGGCGTGGAGACCACGCTGAAGCTCTGCGAGCAGGCGGATATCGTCATCGAAGGCTTCCGGCCGGGCGTGCTGGAGCGGCTCGGGCTGGGGCCGGACGTGCTTTGGGCGCGCAACCCGAAGCTGGTCGTCGGCCGGATGCCCGGCTGGGGCCAGACCGGGCCGATCGCCCATACGGCCGGCCATGACATCAACTACATGTCGCTGTCCGGCGCCCTGTCCTGCATCGGCCCCGTCGACGGTCCGCCGACACCGCCGCTCAATCTGGTCGGCGACGTCGGCGGCGGTTCGCTTTACCTCGCGATGGGCGTCCTGGCCGCCTATATCTCCGCCCAGAAGACCGGCAAGGGACAAGTGGTGGACACCTCCATGGTCGAAGGTTCGGCTTCGCTGCTGTCGGCGATGTTCGGCGCGCTCGCGGGCGGGACCTGGAAGGAAAACCAGCGCGGCCACAATCGCCTGGACGGCGGCGCCCACTATTATGGCGTCTTCGAAACCAAGGACGGCCGCCACGTTTCCATCGGCTCCATCGAACCGCAGTTCTATGCGCTTCTGAAAGAAAAGACCGGCCTGTCCGACGACGATCTTTTCCCCCAGCACGACCGGGACCACTGGCCCGACAATCGCGCAAAGCTGGCTGAAGTCTTCAAGACCAAGACGCGCCAGGAATGGGTCGACCTGATGGAAGACTCCGACGTCTGCTTCGGCGCCGTGCTCACTATGTCGGAAGCGATGGAGCATCCTCACATCGTCGCACGAGAGAGTTTTGGCGAGGTCGACGGCTTCAAGCCGTCGGCGCCGGCGCCCCGCTTCAGCGCGACGCCGACATCCGTCAAGCATGGCGCGACCAGCGCCGGGCAGCATACCCGCGAAACGCTCGCCGCCTGGGGCTTCCCAACCGATGAGATCGCACGCCTCGAAGAGGCGGGCGCCGTGCGCCAGGCGTGAGCCGACGTACGCCGTTCCGGCAGCGCTATTCCGCCCTGGCGCTCGGCAGGCATGCGGTTTTCGGCTATCGCAAATGGC
>CAJYBQ010000462.1 GCA_913064755.1 uncultured Alphaproteobacteria bacterium | reverse complement strand
TACTCGCGGACAGGAGCCGTTCAAGCAGGGGTGGTGCGAGTGGCCGGGCGTTCATCAACAACAGGATTTAGTGTCAAACTAAACGCCCGGCACAAGTTTCGGACTCGTTCGCAAACACCCACACAAATGGATGCTCCGATGCCAGATCGATACGAGACCAAACCGAGCGTGATCGGGCCAGACGGCAGACCCCTGACGCTGGATGATCTGCCACCGCCGACCACCACCCGCTGGGTGGCCCGGCGCAAGGCCGAAGTGGTGATCGCCGTGCGTGGTGGTCTGTTGACCCTGGAAGACGCCTGCCGACGCTATACCCTGTCAGTAGAGGAATTCCTGTCCTGGCAACGTGCCGTCGAACGGCATGGCATGGCCGGACTGCGCGCCACGCGACTTCAGGATTACCGGCCCATGACGGTTACAAGCTGATCCGGACCGAACCGGATCAAGACCCGCGACACCTACCAAGACACACGATCTTCAAGAATTGCAGATACCCGGCGCGCAGAAGGCCGCCACTTTTCCCGACCTTCGCCACCCGGAAATATTTTCCCACTACCCGGCAATTACTGCCCAGCGTTAACCCTGCCTTTACGACCTTGCCCCTACCGTCTGCCTGTCAGCGAAAGCCAGCGCTGAATCCAGTACCGACGACGGAGCGCCAACGTGCAGGACATATTTCGCAACCTCGGAGTGACCCGGCTGCTGATCATTGCCGGCATCACGCTGTCTGTCGTTGCCTTCTTCGTCTTCCTTGCCAGCCGCGTCGCCAAGCCGGACATGGCCCTGCTCTACAAGGACCTCGAGTCCCGGGACGCGGGCAACATCGTGTCGATCCTGGAAGATCGCCAGATCCCCTTTGAACTGCGCGGTGACGGCTCCGAGATCTTCGTGCCCCGTGACCAGGTTGCCCGCATGCGCATGGCTGCCGCGGAACAGGGTCTGCCGCTGGGCGGGTCCGTCGGTTACGAAATCTTCGACAATACCGACGCCCTCGGCACCACCAGCTTCGTCCAGAACGTCAACCTGCTGCGCGCGCTGGAGGGTGAACTGGCCCGCACGATCTCGTCCCTCGACGGTGTCGACGCGGCCCGGGTGCACCTGGTCCTGCCCAAGCGCGAGGTATTCGCCCGCCAGGCGCAGCGCCCCAGCGCCTCCATCGTGCTGAAGATGCGCGGCAATCTTGGTCGTGACCGGGTTGCCGCCGTCCAGAACCTCGCCGCCGCCGCCGTGCCGGGCCTCGAGCCCGGTCGCGTCTCGGTCGTGGACAGCCGGGGCAACCTGCTGTCGCGCGCGCTGGAGGACGGTGACGATCCGCTGACCGCGCCGACCGCCTTGCAGGAACTGCGTCAGGGCCATGAACGCCGGATCAAGCGGGCGGTCGAGACCCTGCTGGAGCAGACCATCGGTGCCGGTCGGGTTCGCGCCGAAGTCGCGGCGGAGATCGACTATGATCGCGTGACCACCAATCGCGAAAGCTATGACCCGGACAGCCAGGTCGTGCGATCGACGCAGGTTCGCGAGGAACGTTCCAGTTCGTCGGAAGGCAACCAGCAGGACGCGGTGACCGTCGCGACCAACCTGCCGGGCCAGGACAGCGGCATCGGCGGCAACGACCAGGTTTCCAACTCCGACGAGACCACCGAGGAAACCATCAACTACGAGATCACCCGCGAGACCACGACGCAGGTCCGCGAAGCCGGACTGCTGCGCCGCATCTCGGTCGCGGTACTGGTTGACGGCATCTACGAACCCAATGCCGAGGGTGTGGCCGAATACCGTCCCCGCTCGGAAGAGGAGATCGCCGAGCTGACACGGGTCGTGCAGTCGGCAGTCGGCTTCAGCGAGGACCGGGGCGATACCGTCACCGTCAGCAACCTGCGCTTCGCCGATATCGACACGGCATTCGAGGAAGCAGCACCGGAGTTCCAGGTGGCCGGCTTCTCCAAGGCCGAGATCATGCGGATCGCCGAAATCCTGATCCTCGGCATCGTGGCCCTGCTGGTCATGCTGCTGGTGGTCCGCCCGATGCTCAACCGCGTGCTCAGCGCCGGCAACCTCGACAGCGGCTCCGATACCATTGCCCTGGCAGGGGGCGGCAACACCGCCCTGGCCGGCCTCGGTGGCGGCGCTCAGGCCCGCATCGGCAACGGTGGCAACGAAATGGGCGCGATCGGCAGCGATGGCGGTGGCATGCCTGCACTTCAGGACGGTCGCACCGGCGAGACCCCGGTTCAGCCGAGGGACTCATCCATCGACATCAACCAGGTCGAGGGACGGGTGAAGGAATCATCGCTCAACAAGATCTCGGAAATCGTCAACAAGCACCCGGAAGAGGCCGTCGCGATCCTTCGCACGTGGCTCTACCAGGACCGCTGAGCAGTTAACGAAACAGGGCTAGGTCATGGCAGTTCTCGACTATCGCAATCTCTCCGGCTCCCAGAAGGCCGCGATCATGATCCTCTCGTTGTCCGATGAGAGCCTGGCACCCCTGTGGGAGATGCTGGACGACGAGGAGGTCAAGGAGATCTCCCAGACCATGGCCAACCTGGGCTCCATCTCCTCGGAAACCGTTGAACGCCTGTTCGTGGACTTCGCCAACCAGATGTCCGCCGGTGGCTCGATTGTCGGCAGTTTCGAGAGCGCGGAACGGCTGCTCGGCAAGTCCCTGCCCCGCGAACGCGTCGAACAGATCATGGAAGACATCCGCGGCCCCGCCGGTCGCACCATGTGGGACAAGCTGGGCAACGTCAACGAAGCGGTGCTGGCCAACTACCTGAAAAACGAGTACCCGCAAACCGTGGCCGTGGTCCTGTCCAAGATCAAGCCCGACCACGCATTGCGGGTGCTGGCGATCCTGCCGGAAAACTTCTCCATGGAATGCATCATGCGGATGCTGCGCATGGAAGCGGTGCAAAAAGATATTCTCGATCATGTTGAGCGAACACTTCGTACCGAGTTCATGACCAACCTGGCACGGACAGCGCGCCGTGACAGCCACGAACTGATGGCAGACATCTTCAACAACCTGGATCGTAACCAAGATGGTTTTATCGATCGGACAGCGTTGGGTCAGTTAGCCGATCGCTTGGCAGGCAATCGAAACCGAACAGAAGAAAATCGCTCTCAAGCTACATCCGGAAACCGAAACAATCGCCAGCAAAACCAGGCAACCCGTTCTGCTTCCGACTCGGTACAGCTAATCGAAAACATCCCTTATGCTGATACGGACAATCCCCGCCAGATGCTCGACTTGTTGTTGCCAATTGAGCGAGGCGACAAGTCGCTACCCGTTGTCGTTTTCATCCACGGAGGTGGCTGGCGGAATGGCGACAAGGTGAGAGGCCGCAATCGCGTTGAACCCTTCGTTGCGAGCGGCAATTATGCGGGAGTGACCGTTGGCTACCGTCTGAGCGGAGAATCTCAATGGCCTTCTCAG
>CAJYBQ010000461.1 GCA_913064755.1 uncultured Alphaproteobacteria bacterium | reverse complement strand
CGGGGGTGCGCGGTGCGGGCGGGTCTGAGGTGGCGCCGCCGGCCGTCGTGTGCGGCGCCTGGGCGTGGAGCGCGGGCCCGCCGGTGGCGGCCTGAGGTGTGGGGCCGGGAGCTGGAGCCGGTGCGCGGAGGAGGTCCAGCGGTGCCTTGAGGTGGCGGGGCGGGCCGTTCTGGCGTCGTTCATTACCACCCTGCTGTTCGTGGCGATCGTAAAGCTGGCGCTGGGCGACGGTCGGCTGCCTGTCGGCGGTGTCCCGTTCGAGGTGTTCCTGGCCCCCGGTCTGGCCATGATGGCTGTGACCCAGAATGCCTTCGCCAACAGTTCCTCGGCCATCCTGATCGCCAAGATCCAGGGTAATATCGTCGACGTTCTGATGCCGCCCCTGAGCGCCATCGAATTGCTGGTAGCCTTTGTCGGGGCGTCGGTCACGCGCGGGCTCGCGGTCGGCATCTGCGTCACCGTCGCGATGATGCCCTTTGTCGACCTGCCGTTCTGGTCACTGGGCTGGGCGCTGCTTTTCGTGGTGCTGGCATCGATCATGATGGGCCTGATAGGGGTGCTGACCGGCCTCTGGGCGGACAAGTTCGACCACATGGCCTTCATCACCAACTTCGTCATCACGCCGCTTGCATTTCTGTCCGGCACCTTCTATTCGATCGACCGTCTGCCGGAATTCGCCCAGGGGATAGCTTTCGTGAACCCGTTCTTCTACGCCATCGACGGTTTTCGCCATGCCATTACCGGGCAGGGTGACGTGTCGCTTGTGCTTGGGGCGACGGTTCTGGGCGTGATCGACCTCGTGCTGGCTGTCTGGGCCCTGCACCTGTTCCGACGAGGCTACAACCTCAAGGCTTGACCATCGGGTGCCTGCCCGATAAATCGTCCTCCTTTCCGTTGGGTCACCATTGATCCGACGACGGGGGACAATCCAGACTTCATTCAATGACTGACCAATCGGAACGGTATTGCTGTTCCCCTGATCCGAGCCCTGTGGAGGCCGCCATGATCGATGTCGTGATGCCGACTTATGCAAGAACCCCCGTTTCGTTCGAACGCGGTGAGGGTGCGTATCTGTATGCGACGGACGGGCGACGCTATCTGGATTTCGGATCGGGCATCGCAGTCAGCCTGCTGGGCCACAGTCATCCGACGCTGGTGAAGGCCGTGCAGAAACAGGCAGCCAGGCTCTGGCACGTGTCGAACCTCTACGAGGTGCCTGAACAGAAGGCGCTGGCGAAGAAGCTGACGGACAATTGCTTCGCCGACACCGTGTTCTTCTGCAACTCGGGTGCCGAGGCGATGGAAGGCACCATCAAGACGGCGCGGAAGTACCATTCCGCCAATGGCGCGCCGGAGCGGTATCGCATCATCACCTTCGAAGGCGCCTTCCATGGCCGGACCCTGGCCACCATGGCAGCAGGCGGGCAGGAAAAGATCCTGAGCGGCTTCGGTCCGAAGACCGATGGTTTCGACCAGGTGCCGTTCGGTGACCTGGCCGCGACCAAGGCCGCCATCGGACCGGAAACGGCAGGCATACTGGTGGAGCCGGTGCAGGGCGAAGGCGGTGTCCGCGTGGCGGATCCGGCATTCCTGAAGGGGCTGCGCAAGCTGTGCGACGACGCCGGCATCCTGCTGCTGATGGACGAGGTGCAGTGCGGCATGGGCCGGACGGGCAAGCTGTTCGCGCATCAATGGACCGACATCACGCCCGACGTCATGGGCGTGGCCAAGGGCATCGGGGGCGGTTTCCCGCTGGGAGCTTTCCTCGCCACGGCAGAGGCGGCGAAGGGCATGGTCGCCGGCAGTCACGGCACGACCTACGGTGGCAACCTGATGGCCATGGCCGCGGGCAACGCGGTCGCCGACACGGTGCTGGCCGAGGGATTCCTCGACAACGTGCTGAAGGTCGCGAACCGCATGAAGCAGGGACTGGCATCGATCAGTGACCGGTTCCCCGAGGTCTTCAAGGGCGTGCGGGGCACGGGGCTGATGCTGGGACTGGAGTGCGTCATGGTGAATGGCGATGTCGTGGCGGCCCTGCGTGAACAGGGCCTGCTGACGGTTCCCGCCGGGGAAAACGTCGTCCGCATCCTGCCGCCACTGGTGATCGGCGACAGCGAAATCGACGAGGGACTGGCCATGATCGAAGCCGCCGCGACGCAGTTGACCGCGAAGGCGGCAGCAGGATGAGCCCCGTGGTGCAGAATCCGGCCCGGCATTTCCTGAACATCGGGGATCTCTCCGCCGATGCCCTGCGCGGCATCATCAAGGGCGCGCGTGAACGCAAGGACGCCCGCGCCGGATGGCCCAAGGGCAAGGCGGACGCGGACCGGCCACTGGACGGCCACCTGCTGGCGCTGGTGTTCGAGAAGCCTTCGACCCGCACACGGGTGTCGTTCGACGCCGCGATGCGACAGCTCGGCGGCCAGACGACGATCCTCAATGCCGGGGAACTGCAGCTGGGCCGGGGGGAGACCGTCGCCGATACCGCGCGGGTGCTGTCGGCCTATACCGATGGCATCATGATGCGCACGTTCGAACAGGCGAAGCTGGATGAACTGGCGACGCATGCGTCCGTTCCGGTCATCAACGGGCTGACGGATTCCGGTCATCCCTGCCAGCTGATGGCGGACGTGCTGACCCTGGAGGAACAGCGTGGCGGTGTTGTCGGGCAGACGATTGCCTGGTCCGGTGACGGCAACAACATGGCCAATTCGTGGATCGAGGGCGCGGCACGCTTCGGCTATCGCCTGCGGCTCGCCTGTCCCCAGGGGCTGGAACCCGATGCGCGCGTGATGCGTCAGGCCCAGGCCGAGGGGGCTGACGTGACCTTGACCGATGACCCGCAGGCGGCAGTGGACGGTGCCGACTGCGTGGTCGCCGATACCTGGGTGTCGATGGGAGACGAGGACGCGGCGGATCGCCATAACCTGCTGAAGCCCTACCAGGTCGACGCGGCCCTGATGGGTCTTGCCCGGAAGGACGCGGTGTTCATGCATTGCCTGCCCGCGCACAGGGGGGAAGAAGTCACGGCGGAAGTCATCGATGGCCCGCAGTCCGTGGTCTTTGCACAGGCGGCAAACCGTGTTCACGCGCAGAAGGGCGTGCTGCTCTGGTGTCTGGGTCAATGACGAAGCCCACGCTGAACAGGCCCAACCCCGCCGGTGAGCCGGGGACCGGCGCGGACGCACCGACCGACAACCTGATCCAGCCGTTTCATCTGAACGGGCGGGAAATACGCGGGCGCGTGATCCGCCTGGGTTCCGTCGCGCATGCGGCACTGACGCCCCACGACCTGCCGCCCGCCGCGGCATCCCCGCTGGGGGAGGCCATGCCCCTGACGGCGATGCTGGCGACCGCCCGGCAGGTCGCTGGCATCTCCCCGCTGCAGGCAGAGGGCCCGGGTCGGGGCCGGCGGCCGGGCGCCGCCTGCCCCACC
>CAJYBQ010000460.1 GCA_913064755.1 uncultured Alphaproteobacteria bacterium | reverse complement strand
ATTGGCGGCTGCGGGCAACGCCACTGGCAGCGCACGAGGGCGCGACACCCACCCCCGGGTGCCCGGGGACTGAGCGGAGCGCCGGGTCTACAGGGGCGGCCACGGCGGCGATGGCGGGGTAGGCCGGCAGCCCCTGGATCCCGTGGCGGTTCGGGTTGATCGGGAAGATCGTCCCCCCGTAGCCCTTGTCGAGCAGCATCGCGACTGGCCTGCCGCCAATCCGCGTCGCATCGCCGGACGCGCCGATGACGGCGATCGAGCGGGCTTCGAACATGCGTTTCAGGTTGGCGTCGAGCATCACATTCCTCCCCGGGAAAATATCGGTTTCATTCGAGCTTGGCGTCGGCTCTGCTCTGACGCAGAGCAGAAACAGAAGGGGCGCGGCAAACAGGCCACGCCCCTTCCCGTTTCGGCGACCGTGGCTTACTTCGCCCCGGGCGGGATCAGATGATCCGGAATGTCCCAACCGGCTTCCTTGTAGTAGCGGTAGGCCCCCAGATGCAGCGGGATGTTCATCTCGTTCAGCGCGGTCTCACGGTTGATGACCTTCATCCAGTCCGCGGTCTGGTGAATCTCGTCGATATGCGTCCAGAACACCTTCATCATCTCGTAGCCCAGGTCGGCATCCAGGTCCTTGTGGCTGCCGAGACCGACCCAGGAACCGATGGAGCGCACCGGCGCCTCGTTGACCTGGTTGTCATAGATCCCGTTCGGGATATCGACCACCGTGCGGCCGGGATAGGACAGCGCCTTCTTGATCGGCGCGGTCTTGAAGTCGAATTCCGTCAGGCCGAGGATCCGGATCGGTGACACCAGCGCGAACTGCTGGATCGACGGGCTGGGGACGGTGGTCGGGCCGATGTAGACGTCCATCTGGCGATCGATGAAAGCGGTCTCGGCCGATTTCCAGTCGAACTTCACCACGTCGAAGTCCTCACCCGGCACCAGGCCGGATGCACCTGTCACGATCTGGGTCGCGATCGTTGTCGCGGCACCGGCGGGCGGGCCGAGGAAGACCTTCTTGCCCTTGAAGTCCGCGATCGAATTGATGCCGGAATCCGCGTAGACGACGATGTGATACGGGCCGAGCGGGTAATTGATGAAGCCGCGCAGGTTCTTGTTCAGTTCGGGCGCCTGTTCGACCTTCTTGAACATGGCCGTACGGGTCTGCATGAACTGGTTGATCGTCGGCGCGGTGAGGAACAGGTCGACCTTGCCCTGCGCCGCATCGATCGCCGACTTCGTCGCCGGCTTGCCCACAGAAACCTGGATTTCGAGCGGCAGATGCTTCTGCACCATCTGCGTGAAGGCAATGCCGAACTGGCCCGGGGTCGAACCCGCGGGAAAGCTGTCCATCGTCAGGAACGTCTTGTCCTGCGCCACGGCACCTGTTGCAAGGCCGGCTGCCAGCGCAACGGCGGCGGCCCCCTTCATGACTGTTCTGCGGTTCATTCTGTCAAGTCCTCCCATTTTTTTGATTATCGTTCAGCTTGGGTAGTCGGTCTGGGCAGACGGCACTTCTGCCCCCCGCCGCCGGGTCTTCACGGTCTCCAGCGCGACAAGGGCAACCCCCACCGCAACGGCGGCAATCTGCAGTTCCCAGAAAACCAGCAGCATCGCGATCCCCGCCGCCATTCGCAGCACCCGGGACCACGCCGGCAACCGGTTCGTCTCGAACCCGCTCATCGCCGTTGTCAGCAGCCAGATACCGAGGCAGAGCCTGAACAGGATCCAGAGGAAATCAGGCAGGCTGAAGTCATCATAGACCAGCAGCAGGCTCGGCTCGTAGACAAAGACGAAGGGAATGATGAAGCCGACCAGTGACAGGCGCAAGGCCGTGATTCCGGTCCGTATCGGTTCCCCCCCGGCGATCGGCGCGGCGGCCACCGCCGCCAGCGCGACGGGGGGCGTGATGGCGGACAGCACGCCGAAGTAGAACACGAAGAGATGCACGGACAGATCGGGCAGGCCGAGCTTCTTCATGGCCAGGCCCAGCACCAGCACGACGATCAGGTAGGCGGGCAGCGTCGGCATGCCCATCCCGAGCACAAGGCAGGATGCGGCGGCCAGCAGCAGGGCCACGAAAAGCGTCTGGTCACCCAGCAAGGCGACCTGGGTGGCGAACTTCAGGCCGACGCCGGTCAGTTCGAACACGCCGATCATCACCCCGATGGACCCCACCGCCATCATGATCCGCGCGCCCGCCACACCTCCCTTGGCCAGCGCCGCGATCAACAGCTTCGGATTGCGCTGGAGTTCCGGATTGAGGGCGAATGCACAGACGATGGTGACAACCACGGCCCAGAACCCCGCCATGCTAGGGGACCGCCCCTGCGACAGGGTCACGATGATGGCAAGCAGCGGCAGGAAAAACATCAGGGATTTCGCCCCGTCGCCGGGCTGCAACCTGGGGCGCTCGTCCTTCGGGAACGGTTTCAGACCGATGCGGCGGGCTTCCTGCCCGGTCGCCACGAACAGGCTGCCGTAGTACAGCAGCGCCGGAACCAGCGCGGCGATGCAGATGGTCTGGTACGATTCACCCGAAAGCTGTGTCATCAGGAAGGCTGCGGCCCCCATGACGGGCGGCATGATCTGGCCGCCGGTGGACGCCGCGGCCTCGACCGCGCCGGCGAACTCCGGCCTGAAGCCGCGCTGCTTGATCAACGGGATGGTGACGGCGCCGGTTCCCACCACGTTGGCGGTCACGCTGCCCGAAGACATGCCGAATATGGACGACGCGATGATCGCGGAATGCGCCGGTCCGCCCCGGCTGCGGCTGGTCGCGGCAAGCGCCATGCGGATCATCACGCCGCCTGCCCCCGTGCCTTCCAGCAGGGCACCGAAGACAATGAAGATGAAGACCAGCAGCACCACGATTCCGGTCGGAAAGCCGAACACGCCCTGCAGCCCGAACCAGATGATCTCCATCGTCAGTTCCAGGCTGAAACCGGAGTGGCGGAAGAACCAGGGCAGGTCCTGCCCGAACAGGCAGTACAGAAGGCTCAACGCCCCTACCGCGGCAAGGATGAGACCGAACGTCCTGCGGGTGAATTCCAGCAGGGCCAGGATCGCGAAAAGGGCGGTCCACTGGTCAAGCGTGCTGAAGTCGACAATCAGGTTCTCGATGTCGTCGATCTTGTTCAGGAAGTTGAGACAGGCGTAGCCGAGGTTCCCGGCCAATGCGAAATCGACGGCCCAGGCCAGGGTTCCGGCAACGGGTCCCTTCCAGCGGATTTCCTGCGCCAGCGGTGACGTGAAGACCACCACGATCGCGCAGAGGAACAGGGCCCCGGCACGGATCACGTCCGGGGTCACGTACTGCCCGTAGTCAGCAATCAAGATCGAGAGGACGGCCAGGCGGACGGGCATGAGTAGGCCGGACCCGTTCAGGATTCGGGTACAACGGGTGGGGCTGCCGGCCGACCAACCGTACGTCGGCGCCGG
>CAJYBQ010000459.1 GCA_913064755.1 uncultured Alphaproteobacteria bacterium | reverse complement strand
CACGCGGAGTCGTCCATCCCCGCCATGCGCAGACAGTGGTGTGGTGGCGTGTACTCGTGACACGAGTGACAGATTGAAAGGAGGGGTTTGGGAAGAGATCGCAAAGGGTTCGTCGGAGAAAGCTGGTAGCGAACCGATAATCCTCAAGGCACCCCGGGGGCTGACCTGCAAATCCGTGTGGTAGGTTCCACGGTGTTCTGCGATGCGGCGCGCGTCTTGGGATTCGTCATCCCCAAAGGCGGGAAAGCCCATGGAGAAGGTGCGCACTTTCTGGGTGCTTGCATGCTGCATAAGGGATACGACGGTTGCAGAGTCGATTCCGCCTGACAACCAGGCCCCCAGCGGGACGTCCGAAATCATGCGATCCGTTACCACTTGCTGCAGGAGGTTTTCGAATGCGCTTTGGACATCCGGGTCTTCGAGTGAGAGCGGCTCGGCCTGTCCGGATTGTGCGACCTGGCTGGCGGACCAATAGGTTCTGGTCTCGGTTGTGCCGTTGGCCGCAATCGTCATGATGGTGCCGGGCGCAAGTTTCTTGATCTCTCGGAATATCGTCGAAGGTGCGGGGATGTATGCAAACCGCAGGAATGCCGCGAGAGCGTCCGGGTCCCGTGTGGGCTCGATCAGTCCTGCAGCGTGGAGCGCCTTGATCTCGGACCCGAAGACATAGCGGCCGCCCTGCATTCCCCCATACAGAGGTTTGATGCCGAGCCGGTCTCGTACAAGGGTCAGGTTCCGGCTTTCGCGATCAAAGACCGCAAAGGCAAACATGCCGATCGCCGTCTTGACGGTTTTTTCCACACCCCATTTTGCGATCGCCGCGAGCAGTACGACGGTGTCGGAAGCAGAGTTTGTGTTGTGGCCTTCGGCGCTGAGCTGCCGCGCGATGTCGCGAAAGTTGTAGATCTCGCCATTGAAGACGACGGTCAGACCGTGACGGCGGAACGGCTGGTCCGCCCGGCTGTCCAGGTCGATGATGGCCAGGCGGGTGTGCAGCAGGGTCAGCCAGTTGGCACCGACATCCGTGTTGAAGCGACCGGCAGCATCGGGGCCGCGACGGCCCATGGCGCTCAGACAGGCGTCCTCACGCTCCGGCAACGGCCGTTCAGGCCCGAAATGTCCTGCAATCCCGCACATGCGTCTCAGCCCAGCAGATCGGCGGTGAAGCGGTCACCCATGGCCATCGGGGCAACCAGGGTACGGCCGATCACTTCCGCTTCCCGGCCCGGCGGCAGACCATCGCCCGGGCGCACCCAGATCAGGTCGCGGTCGGATACCCGGTGGCCGGCCGAAAGCGGACGGCGGGCGGCGATGGAACGGCGGATCAGCGGCGCGGTATCACGCTCGATCTCCGCCATGGCCACCTGGCCGTCGCCCATCAGGATCTCGGTCAGCCGGATGCGGGCCACCAGGTCCTTCATCTCGACCGGGTTGGCGGACAGCTGGTGATCGCGGAAGTCGCTGTGGTCATGCGCGATGGTGAAATGCTTTTCCACGATGCGGGCACCCATCGCCACGGCGGCCACGGCGGCATCATTGCCGCTTGTATGGTCGGAATAGCCGACGTCACAACCGCGCAGGGTCTCGATCATGGTACGCACCGCGGCAACATTCGCGTGCTCGGGCGGCGTCGGATAGGCCGAGACGCAATGCAGCACGCCGAGCCCGGGGTCGACATTGTCGGCAACCCAGCGCGACTTGATGCGGCAGACCGCCTGCTGGATCTCGTCCATGTCGGCCAGGCCCGTGGAGATGATCACCGGCTTGGCGGTTCCCGCGACATAGTCGATCAGCGGCCAGAACGTGTTGTCGGAACTGGCGACCTTGAACGCATCTACATGATCGGCCAGGAAGACGGCGGCTTCCATGTCCAGCGGGGTGGAGATGAAGCTCAGCCCCACCTTGCGGGCCAGCTCACCCAGGTCGGCGAACTGGTCGTGGGTCAGCTCGAACCCCTTCATGCGCTGGAAGCGCGCGGCATCCACCGGGGCGATGAACTGGTCGGTGCTGAAGGTCTGGAACTTGACCGCATCGACACCGGCTTCGGCGGCGAGATGCACCATCTCCTGCGCCAGCCCGAAGTCACCTTCGTGATTGTTGCCGACCTCGGCGATGACAAAGGCCCGGTCGTTCGTGTTCCTGCCCGCGATCTGCATGGCGCTCACCCGTGATAATGGAAGACGTAGCTTGAGGAGATCAGGCGGAAATTGTCGCCCATGTAACTGCGCAGCGACGGCGTGTTGGCCAGCTGCGTCCCGACCCGCAGGATGGTGACACCGGGAACGAGGGAATCGGCGAAGGCGATCATGTCTCGCGCCAGCCCCCTGCCCCTGAAACGGTTGTCGACTGCCACGAGGTCGATGGTCAGGACATCACCCGCGAGCAGGTACTGCAGGAAGCCCGCGACCCGGCCGTCCACTGCCGCGACGATCATGCCGTCACCGCGCGCACCGTCGAAGAAGTTACCGGCCCACTGCCGCTTGATCTCGTTCGCCGTGTCGTTGCTGACCAGGGGATCGAGGTGAAAGCGGCTGAAGGAAAAGCTGCGGCGGGCAATGTCTTCCACTGCCGCGCGATCCCCGGGCTCTGCCGGACGGCTGAACCGGCTCTGGGCCGCGGCCCAGGTCGGACGTTCGAAGTTCATGCCGGTATCGACCAGGTGAAAGCCTGCGTCTTCCAGCCGGGCCGCGACCTCGGTGCGCGAAACCGGCAACCGGGCGTCGATGAAACAAGGCTCTCCCGTCGGCAGGACGATCGGCCGCCGGGCATCGGCGGATGGCGTCACATGCCAGACCGCCTTTCCCAGCAGGCCGGCCAGCCAGTCGTCCGGCCGCAGCGCCATGGGAGCATCCGCATTCACGCCCAGGCACGCCGCTTCAGATAGACCACCTGGCCGTCATCCGCATCGGTGTTCGAACCGATGAAGCTGGCCCAGTTGTCCTTGTACCAGTTGATGTAGTTGACGAAGCCGACGTCCAGCGGATGGCTTGGGCGGTACCCGATCAGGCTCTTCGCCTTGTCCACCGAAAGGGTGCCACGTTCCGGCATCAGGCTGTCGCGTTCGTTGTAGCGCACTTCCACGCCGGGGAAGTGTTCCTGGATGATGCCCACCATCTCGTTCAGGGACCGGCCCTGGCCATAGGTCAGGTTGAAGACCTCGTTGGCCGCGGCATCGGTCGAAAGCGCAGCGATGACGCCGCCGACCAGGTCCTGGATGTAGGTGAAATCGAGGCAGTCGGTGCCGTCGCCGTTGATGGTCAGCGTGTTGCCCCGCAGCGCGTTCTCGATCAGTGCCTGGCCGACACGGCGGCTGACGCAACGTTCCCCGTACAGGGCGGAGGGACGCACGATGGTATACGGCAGATCGAAGACCTGGTTGTAGGCGATGACCATCTTCTCGCCGGCAAACTTTAGCGCGCCGTAGATGCCCATCGGGTTGCAGGTGGTTTCCTCGTCGACG
>CAJYBQ010000458.1 GCA_913064755.1 uncultured Alphaproteobacteria bacterium | reverse complement strand
CGCGGGGCCATCCGCGTCAACGTCGCGCACCGCCCGCCCGATGGTGGCGAGAACGAGATCAGCATGGTCTCCGGCTATCCGTTCGCGGCCAAACGCGAAGCGGTGGTGAAGATCGGTGCCACGGAGATCGGGCTTCAGACCGACGGTGAGCGTGCCTGGTCGCTGGACCCGCGCGACGACACCCGCCTGGTCAGGACCATGAAGGCCGGGCTGGAGATGGTCATCACCGGTTTCTCCAAGCGCGGCACCAAGACCATCGACACCTATTCGCTGCTTGGTTTCACCGCCGCGATGAACGCCATCGACAAGGCCTGCCCGTGACCGAAACCCTGATCGACACAGCCGTGCAGCCGGATGTCCGTGCAACGGACGCCATCCAGCCCGAAGTCCGTGCGACCGACAGGCCGTTTGCCGCCGGGTTCGGCGACCGCATCAACCTGATCGGCCTGGATCGCGACGAGATCGCTGCGGCATTGCTGGACGCGGGGGAGCGTCCGGACAAGGTGAAGATGCGCGCCGGGCAACTGTTTCACTGGATCTACGAACGCGGTGCCCGCGACTTCGATTCCATGACCTCCATCTCCAAGGCATGGCGCGCCGACCTGTCGGACCGTTTCGTCGTCGGTCGCCCGGACATATCCGTCAGCCAGCAATCCAGTGACGGCACCCGCAAGTGGCTGATGCGCTTCCCCGACGGGCACGAGGCCGAGGCCGTGCATATTCCGGAGGCGGATCGCGGCGCACTCTGCGTGTCGAGCCAGGTCGGCTGCACGCTGACGTGCAGCTTCTGTCATACCGGCACCCAGAAGCTGGTGCGCAACCTGACACCGGGGGAGATCGTCGGACAGGTGATGATCGCCCGCGACGCCCTGGGCGAATGGCCCAGCCCCAGTGACGGCAACCGCCAGCTCTCCAACATTGTCATGATGGGGATGGGGGAGCCGTTGCTGAACTATGACAATGTTGCAAAGGCGCTGAAGATCGTCATGGACGGGCGCGGCATCGCCATCTCGAAGCGACGCATCACGCTCTCCACCTCCGGCGTCGTGCCGATGATGAAACGATGCGGCGACGACCTCCAGGTCAATCTCGCCGTCTCCCTGCATGCGGTGAACGACGAATTGCGCGACGTGCTGGTGCCGATCAACCGCAAGCATCCGCTGAAGGAACTGCTGCAGGCCTGCCGCGACTATCCGGCGGCCAACAATGCCCGGCGGATCACGTTCGAATACGTCATGCTGGATGGCATCAACGACAGCCCGGCAGAGGCGCGGGAACTGGTGCGTCTGATCAAGGACATCCCGGCGAAGGTGAACCTGATCCCGTTCAATCCCTGGCCCGGCGTCGCCTACAAGTGCTCCAGCTCGAACGCGATCCGCAAGTTCGCGGAGATCGTCAATGAGTCCGGCTATTCCAGCCCCGTGCGCATGCCGCGTGGGCGGGACATCATGGCAGCCTGTGGCCAGTTGAAGACGGAGAGCGAGCGCGGGCGCCGGGAAAAGACCGGCGTCGCCGCGGACGCTTGAACCGGAAATGACGGGAAAAGCCGATCCGCCGGACCCGTCCGTTCAGGCCGCCCTCGATGCCCTGCCCGACCACCTGCGCCCGACCCTGCTGGCCCTGCGCGACCTGATCCTGGAAACGGTGGCCGACCTGCCCCGGACCCACCCGTTGCTGGAAACCCTGAAATGGGGGCAGCCGTCGTACCTGCCGCAGCGCCCTCGCGTCGGTTCAACCATTCGTCTGGGAGCAACGAAGGACGGCAGCCACGCCGCGCTTTTCTTTCATTGCCAGACCAGCATCATCTCCGACTTCAGGGCAGGACCCGGCGCGGACGCCGACCTGGGCTATGACGGCAACCGCGCCATCCTGCTGGACCCCGCGAGGGACCTGCCGCGCGATCTGCTGCGCCTGCCGATCCGGCACGCACTGACGTATCACCTGAAACGAACGGGCAAGGGCGCGGATTCCTAGACCTGGCACCACACCGCCAGCTCGTGCCCGTCGGGGTCGAGGAACTGGAAGCGTCGGCCGCCGGGAAACGCGAACTCAGGCTTCGAGATGCGGCCACCGGCATCCGTGACACGCCGTGCCGCGGCCTTCAGGTCATCGGCGTGGAGCACGATCAGCGGCCCGCCGTTCACCACGGGAATGCTGGCATCGAAACCACCCTTCATCTGGCCGTCGCTGAACTCGCAATAGCTGTCACCGTAATCGGTGAAGCGCCACCCTACAGCCGCGGCATAGAACGCCTTGGTCCGCGCATTGTCCGATACCGCGAACTCGATGTAATCGGTCGGTACAGCGCCCTGCTTCGCCATGTTTCCGCCTCTCCGGTTTTCCTGTTCAATTCGGAACATACTGCGAACATTCCGGTGCAGGAAGCAAGCGACAAGCCGCGACGGGCCGGATCAATGCTTGCTGTCCCACCTGCGGGAAGGCGAGGATGCGCCGACAACCTGAACCACGATGATCGGACGCCGAAATGACCTATGTCACCCATCTGGAATGCAGCGCCACGGGCGAACGGTTTGACGCGGACGCGGTGCACAACCTTTCCCCGGCAGGCAAGCCGCTGCTGGTCCGCTATGACCTGGACCGGATGAAGCGCGAACTGGACCGTGACTCGCTGGCCTATCTGCCTTCCGGCCTCTGGCGCTATGCCGACCTGTTGCCGGTCGCCGACCGCCACAACAGGATCACGCTGGGAGAAGTCGAAACGCCGTTGCTGCCCCTGCCCCGCACGGGCGCACGCATGAAGGCGGCCCGGCTCTGGACCAAGGACGAGGGCCGCCTGCCCACGGGGTCGTTCAAGGCACGGGGAATGGCGCTGGCCGTGTCCATGGCAAAGCGGTTCGGCCTGACCCGCCTCGCCATCCCGACGAACGGCAATGCCGGTGCGGCGATGGCGGCCTATGGCCGGGCGGCGGGGATGGAGGTCTATGTCTTTTGCCCGGAGGAAACCCCGGACGTGAACGTGCGCGAGATCGCCCTGCAGGGGGCCAAGGTCTGGCGCGTCAACGGCCAGATCGACCAGTGCGGCGCGATCGTGCGGGAGGGCAAGGAGAGGATGGGCTGGTTCGATGTCTCCACCCTGAAGGAGCCCTACCGGATCGAGGGCAAGAAGACGATGGGCCTGGAACTGGCCGAACAGATGGGCTGGAAACTGCCCGATGTCATCTTCTATCCGACCGGTGGCGGCACCGGGCTGATCGGCATGTGGAAGGCCTTTGCCGAACTGGAGGCCATCGGCCTGATCGGCTCGAAACGCCCGCGCATGGTCGCGGTACAGGCCGCCGGCTGCGCACCCATGGTCCGCGCCTTTGAGGCGGGCGAACGCCACGCCACCCGCTGGGAGAACGCCAAGACCATCGCCTATGGCGTGCGCGTGCCCCAGGCCATCGGCGACTTCCTGATCCTGGACGCGGTGCGCGAGAGCGGCGGCTTTGCCATAGCCGTCGATGA
>CAJYBQ010000457.1 GCA_913064755.1 uncultured Alphaproteobacteria bacterium | reverse complement strand
GTCCACGAGTACGGGAACTCTGGACTGTGTGAGGCTGGACGCCAGCCTGCCTACGTGCGCCCATACGCTGCCCCCCGTTTCTTGGATTTGGTTGGGGATGGGGGGAGGTGTAGGGTTGGTGCAGACTGCTGCAGGTGCGCGCGGCTGTCGCTCGGTTCGTCGCATTCAAAGCTCGCAGCCGCCCGACAGGCTGACATTCGGCCCCGGCCAGCACGTTGCGTCAGCGCCGGGATAGAACATCTGCGGAACCGAGTGTGTCAGCAGTGCGCCAATCACCGGCCATGTTCTGTCCTTGTTCTGCCTTTTCTGGCCACCACTGTCCCCTTCCATCCACCTGGAACAGGCGCCATCCGGAGCCGCTGAGCGAAAAGACATCAACAATTTCAAGGGTAATGGCGGAGAGGATGGGATTCGAACCCACGAGGGAGGATTAGTCCCCACTCCCTTAGCAGGGGAGCGCCTTAAGCCACTCGGCCACCTCTCCACCGCCGGGTATAGACGGGCGGTGGCGGGCAGTACAAGGGGTTTTTCGGTCCGACCGGAAATGCCTTCCCGAAGGTGCTTTCCGGACGGGGCGGATGGCATTTACGGATCGTTCAGTCCCTGCCTCTAGTGTCACTGGTTCAGGACCGACTTGGCAGTGTCCAGACAGGGGAGCGACCATCGTGCGAAACCGGACGAAAGAGGCAAGTGTCTTCACCCAGGCGATGCTGATCGCCTGCGCCATCAGCTTTGTTCCCATGGCCGACACCACCGCCCAGTCGCAGGCCCCTTCCCACGCTCCGTCGCCGTCGCCATTGCCGTCACATGCCGGCACCGAGGCGGACAGCGGGCTGGACGGGCCGACCGGCATCGTCGGCACGCGCATCTGCGAAGACCGGACCGTGGTGCTGAGGCAGCTTTCCAGTCGTTTCCGCGAGGCCCCCGTGGCCATGGGCCTGGCCACCAACGGCGCGGTGCTGGAAGTGCTCTCGTCCGGTGAGGGCACGAGCTGGACAATCATCCTGACCGGCGCGGACGGCATCAGCTGCGTCCTGGCGACCGGCGAATCCTGGCAGGAGCGCGATCAGGTCAGCCTGAGCAGCGACACCCGGTCCTGATCAGGTCTCCAGCGGGGCAAAGGCCCCGAGGGTTGCCTCGATCCGGTTGCGGACCACATGCGCGTTGAACGGCTTCATGATGTAATTGCTGACTCCGGCGCGCTTGGCGGCCACCACGTGCTCGGTCTTTGATTCCGCCGTCACCATGATGAAGGGCAGATCCTGCAGATCGGCGTCGGCGCGGATCTCGCGCAGCAGCTGCAGGCCGGTCATCGGTTCCATGTTCCAGTCACACAGCACCAGCGCATAGTTCCGCTTGCGCAGCTTCCGCAGCGCCTCGGCCCCATTCATCGCGCCATCGACGTCACTGAAGCCCAGGTGATGCAGCAGGTTGGTCAACAGCCGCACGATATCGCGATAGTCGTCAACGACCAGCACGGGCAGGGTTCGATCATGGGCCATCCGGACGCCTTGCTGCGGGTTCCTGAGAGGCGGCAGGATAGCGCCGCCACCTCAATGCGAGGTTAACCGTCGGCGACATCGGGCCGGACCCCGCGCCTCAGTTCCCGAGAAATCGCGACAGGTATGTCCTCGGTTCCGACCCGGCATGGCTTTCCTCGAAGGCATCGAGCGCGGCATTGATCGCGGCATCGATGGGCATGTCCTGCCAGCTGCGGACCAGGCGTCTCTGCATGCGCACCGCATCCGGCGCCGAGGCCATGATGGAACTGATCCAGGCCTCCACCTGGGCGTCGATCCGGTCACCGGCGGTGACTTTCTGCACCAGGCCGCACACCATGGCCTCCTGCGCGTCGATCATGTCGCCGGTCAGCAGGATCTCTGTCGCCTTGCCCCAGCCCATCAGGCGCGGCAGCAGCACGGCCTCGATCACGCTGGGCATGCCGACGCGCACCTCCGGCATGCCGAACATCGCCGTATCGGCGGCAACCCGGAAGTCGCAGACGGCGGCGAGTTCCAGCCCGGCACCCAGGCAATAGCCGTTGATGCGCCCGATCACGGGCACCGGAATCCGCCTGATCTCGTCGATCGCCAGGTGCAGGTTGGTGATGAAGGTACGCGCGGTATGGCGGTCGAGCCTGGCCATTTCCTTGATGTCCGCACCGCCGACGAAGGCCTTTCCCGCCGCGGTAAGGACCACGGCACGCAGGCCGTCATGCCGCGCCAGGTAATAGGCAGGAGCCTGCAATTCCCGGTTCAGCTCGGTCGACATCGCGTTCAGCTTTTACGGCAGGTTCAGCGTGACAGTGGCGACCGCACCATCCCCCCACCTACCCCCGTCCAACCAGATCGTCTCGTAACTGCCCATGCTGCTCACCCCGTGACGATGTCGGGCCAGAAGTTGCCGACGCCCCGTTCCACGGCGCGGTTGCCAAGTCGCCGCGACCAGAACCGCGCACCACCGAATTCGGAGCGCCACGACCAGAGCCGCCGCGTCGCGAAGTGCAGGCTGTGTTCATAGGTGAAGCCGATGGCACCGTGGGTCTGGTGCCCGACCGAGGCACCGACGCCCGCGGCATCCGACGTGCGCACCTTTGCCGCCGCGATCTGCCATTCCGGGTTCAGGCCATCATCCAGCGCCGCAAAGGGCGCTTCGGCGATGACACCGGACGATGCGGCCTCCCCCGCCATGCGCGACAGTTCCTGCTGGATCGCCTGGAACTTGCCCAGCGGCTTGCCGAACTGCGTGCGTTCATTGGCATCTTGCACGGTCTGGGTCAGCACCTTGTCCATGGCCCCGGCGATCTGCGCGGCGCGGATCATGGCACCGTATTGCAGGATGACATCGGCCGGCAGGTCGTTCGGCAGATGCACCATCTGAACGGGCGCGCCGTCGAAGCGGACGTCATCGCGGGCTTCGCGCGCCATGCTCTGGTTCGCGGTGACGCTGGCCGCGTCCGCCATGCGGACCATCGCCACCATGGGCCCGCCATCGTGGGAGGCGACGACCAGCGCCGTGCCGGCCTTCGATGCCCAGGGCACCCGGGCCACCGCTCCTGTCAGCGGGCCGGTCCCGCCACTGCCCGTCAGGGTCAGGGAGCCATCGCTGCCATCGATCACCGTCGCGATGCCTTCCGGCACCGCCAGTCCGGCCTTCTCGGCCAGCCAGGTCGCCAGGATCGTCTCCCCCAGCGGTACCGGCGCGGAATGGAAGCCGGCAGCCTGGATCAGCACGTGGGCATCACGCCACTCGCCGCCGACGCCGCCGTTGTCTTCCGATACCAGCGGCCGCGTCAGGCCCTGTGCCTCGACCTCCGCCCAGACGCCGCCATCGTCACCGGTCTCGTCGAAGCGGGTCAGCAGTTCGCGCGTGACCATGTCACAGCACAGGCCGCGGACCCCGTCGCGCGGGATCGGTCACATTTAGACCATCGCACGCACAGGCCCCGTCGAAGAATGGCGTCGAGCAGCGAGAGAGTCGCGCGGT
>CAJYBQ010000456.1 GCA_913064755.1 uncultured Alphaproteobacteria bacterium | reverse complement strand
CTCCAGTCCCTGCGCCTGGCCGTCGGACAGGGCGGCCATGATCAGCAGGATGCAATCGGCCCCCAGCGCCCGTGCCTCGGCCACCTGGTAGGTGTCGAGCATGAAATCCTTGCGCAGCACCGGCAGATCGACCGCGGCCCGCGCCGCCACCATGTAGCTGTCCGCGCCCTGGAAATAGGGGATGTCCGTCAGGACCGACAGGCAGGACGCGCCGCCCGCCTCGTAGGCCCGCGCCAGCGACGGCGGGTCGAAGTCCGCCCGGATCAGTCCCTTTGACGGGGATGCCTTCTTGATCTCGGTGATCAGGCCGTAGCGCCCGGCGGCCTGGTCCCGCTCCAGCGCGGCAATGAAGCCGCGCGGCGCGTCCTGCGCCTTCGCCGCGGCCTCCACTGCGGCCAGCGGCCGCTCTGCCTTGCAGGCGGCGATGTGGTCGCGCTTGTCGTCGCAGATCCGGTCGAGCACGGTTCCCATGTTCAGGCGCTCCCGGCTTCGTTGGATATACCGACCAGCTGGTCGAGCCGCGCCAGGGCCTGGCCATTGTCCAGAACCTCCGCCGCCATGGCTGCACCGTGCTTCAACGTCTCCGCCTTCTCGGCAACGATCAGGCCGGCAGCGGCATTGAGCAGGATGATATCGCGGAAGGCGTTCCTTTCCCCCTGCAACACGGCCCGCAGTGCCGCGGCATTGGTCGCGGGTTCGCCGCCCTTCAGGTCGTCGGGGGAGGCGGTGGCCAGGCCGGCATCGGCGGGCATGACGTCGAAGGTGCGGACCTTGCCATCGGCCAGTTCCGCCACGTGGGTGACGCCGGTCGTGGTCAGTTCGTCCATCCCGTCGGAGCCATGCATGATCCAGACACGCTCCGCCCCCAGTTTCTTCTGCACATGGGCCAGCGGTTCGACCCACTGGCGGGCAAACACGCCGATGATCTGGCGCTTCGCCCCGGCGGGGTTGGACAGGGGGCCGAGCAGGTTGAAGATCGTGCGCGTTCCCAGTTCCACCCGGGTCGGCCCCACGTGGCGCATGGCCCCGTGATGGCGGGTCGCCATCAGGAAGCCGATATTGGCTTCCCGCAGCGACTTCTCCACCAGTTCGAACGGGCAGTCGATGTTGACGCCAAGGGCGGTCAGGACATCCGCCGCACCGGTCTTCGACGACAGGGCACGGTTGCCATGCTTGGCCACCGGGATGCCATGCGCGGCAAGCACGAAGCTGACGCCGGTCGACACGTTCCACGTTCCCTTGGCGTCACCGCCGGTGCCGCAGGTGTCGATGGCATTGGCCGGGGCCTTGATCCCGCTCGCCCGGGCGCGCATGGCCATGGCGCCACCGGTGATCTCGTCGATGGTTTCGCCGCGCACGCGCAGCGCCATCAGGAATGCGCCCATCTGCGACGGGGTGGCATTGCCCGACATCATGATGTCGAAGGCCGTCCGCGCGTCATCGACGGACAGTTCCTCGCGGTCCGCGACGCGCCCGATCAGGGCCTTGAAGGTTTCGATCTCGTTGGTCATCAGGCTGCCTTTCTCAATCCGGCAGAATTCAGGAAATTGCCGAGCAGGGCGTGGCCGTGCTCCGAGGCGATGCTTTCCGGGTGGAACTGCACACCGTGAACCGGCCGGTCCCGATGCTGCAGCCCCATGATCACGCCATCTTCGGTCCGCGCCGTGACCTGCAGGCAGTCGGGCAGGCCGTCCGGTGAAACGGTCAGCGAGTGGTAACGGGTGGCGGCAAAGCCGTTCGGCAGGCCTTCGAAGACCCCTTGCCCGTCATGCAGCACGGCGGACGTCTTGCCATGCATCAGTTCCGCCGCGCGCAGCACCGTGCCGCCGAAGGCCTGGCCGATGGTCTGATGGCCCAGGCAGACGCCGAAGATCGGCAGGTCCGCGGGGGCCTGGCGTACCAGGTCGAGGGAGATGCCGGCGCTTTCCGGGCGACCGGGGCCGGGGGACAGGACGATCGCTTCCGGTCCGCTGGCCAGTGCATCCGCGACGCTGATCATGTCGTTTCGCCAGACCGTGACATCCGCCCCGAGTTCGCCCAGATAGTGGACAAGGTTGTAGGTGAAACTGTCATAGTTATCGATCAGCAGAATCATGGCGTCGGTCCCAAGCGAACTGCACCGGAGGGCATGGCGCATTTCGCCGTGCCGTCAGGGCGGCGTCAAGAAAACAGCGCGAACACGGGGCGTCAAGCATGTCGCAGCCAAAGGGCAAGGCGAAGAAGGCAATCGGAAGGGCAGGGCACCTGCGGCGACTGGGCATTGCGGGGGTCATCGTGGCCTGTGCCGGACTGCTGGCGGTGCTGCTGTGGCCGAGCAGGGTTGTCGAACCGGTCACGCTGCATGTCGGACAGGTCCTGGATTACCGCCAGGTAGCTTCCGAACAGGAGCACAGACCCCTCGTGGCGATGCTTCTGCCCATGGCCATGCCCGCCGCCTTGCCGGAGGATCACCGCGCCCGCATTGCCATCGTGCTGGACGACATGGGACCGAACCGACCCGCGCTGGCCCGGGCCAGCCGTCTGCCGCCCGCCGTGTCCTTCGCGTTCCTGCCCTATGCCCGTGACGCGCGGGGCATGGCGGCGGCGGCACGGGCGGCGGGGCGCCCCGTGCTGCTGCACATGCCGATGGAACCGATGGGGGATGCCGATCCCGGGCCGGGCGAACTGCTGCTGTCACTCGACCCGGCGGAGCGGGATCACAGGCTGGTCGCGGCCCTGTCGGCCTTCGATCAGCTGGACGGGGTGAACAATCACATGGGCAGCCGCATCACCGCCGACCGACCGGCGATGGATGCAGTCATGGCGCGGCTGAAGGGCCGTGAGCTCTTCTTCCTGGATTCGCGCACGACGGGGGCGACGACGGCCGCCGATGCCGCCCGGCAGGCAGGGCTGCCAACGCTTTCACGCGATGTGTTCCTCGATCCGGATGGCACGGGCGAGGAAGCGCATGACCAGCTGCAACGCAGCCTGGACATCGCGGACAGGACCGGACAGGTGATCGCGATCGGCCATCCGCACCGGCTGACGCTGGATGCGCTGGAGGCATTCGTCGCGCGGCTCGACCGGACGCGGTTCCGGCTGGTGGGCCTGGAGGAACTGGTGGCCCGGCCGACCCTGGAGTGATCCGTCGCCGGGCATGCCACGCGGGGGACGTATCACCGCTGCAGCAGACCCGGTCCGGCGGATGGCAGGTGGCAGGGCGGTGCAGGATTCAGCGGCGGGCGTTCATGCTGCCGGACTGGGCAAAGCGCACGGCTTCCTCGGCGGCGCGCATCAGGGCCTTGGCCTTGTTCACCGTCTCCTGGTACTCGGCCTCCGGATCGCTGTCGGCGACCACGCCGCCGCCGGCCTGCACGTACATGGTGCCGTCCTTGACGATGGCGGTGCGCAGGACAATCGCCGTATCCATGGCCCCACCGGCGGAGCAATAGCCGATACCGCCCGCGTAGGGATGGCGCTTGTCCTTGTCCAGCTCGTCGATGATCTCCCTGG
>CAJYBQ010000455.1 GCA_913064755.1 uncultured Alphaproteobacteria bacterium | reverse complement strand
CGCGTTGGCGGGCGCGGTCGTCAGCCCAGTCCGCGTTGTTGGGGGTCTTGTTTACGGACTCGAGGCCCATAGCAAACTCGCCTGGGGGCAAAGGTATTGCGCGTGCCCGTACCGTAGGGGGTCAGGGCACCGGTCTCGCCGATCGCGTTCGGGCGCTGGAATATCCAGTTCTGCCAGGCAGTCAGGCGCCCGAATATCTTGGTTGCCATCGTCTCCGGCCCGGCGAAGCGGAGCGATGCCTCCATGCCGGTCAGGGCGTCCGGGGAAAACACGGACCGTTCCTCGATGGCCAGCCGCACCTCGTCCTCCCAGTCGATGTCGTCGGGGGTGAAGGTCACCAGGCCGAGTTCGTCGGCTTCGGAGGCGTCCAGGTCACGTCCCGTGGCGGCCTCTGCCTGTGCCAGCAGTTCCGGGGTGCCGAGGCAGCGGCTCTGCATCCGGGTCAGTCCGTTCGACATGGGGTAGGGGCCGAAATTCGCGGTCGTCAGGCGGACGGTCGCGGCGGGGCGGTTGTCGCCTTCGAACTGGCCGTCGAGCATGTAGGTGCGGTCGGCGGCCAGGGCCAGTTCGAGCAGCACGCCGGTGAAACAGCTGCCCGGTGCGATGGTGGCGAAGATGGACCGCGATGACAGGTCCAGCCGCTTCAGCACGCGCTTCAGGTACAGGCTGACCTCGCGGACGAACCAGTCGTCGGCATTGGCCGCGATGAAGGCGTCGAAGCCCGCGACCAGGTCCGACTCGCCCTCGGTGTTGAAGATCCAGGAACCGATCTCTTCCTCGTTCAGCCGCAGGTGCAGCATGGCGTCATCCAGTTCCCGTGCCAGGCGCAGCGGCCAGAAGGCAGCCCCTTCCGCCTTGGCGGCGGCCGTGTCGGCCGGGCAGGCGCCATCCGGGCCCTTGACGGTTATCGTCGCGGCGCGGGCGCCCCGGTCGATCTCCACCGTCACGAGGCTGTAGCGAATGGTGTCGTCGGACAGCTGGCGGCCCAGCGGGGTCAGGGCGATGCCGCTTTCATCGGTCGGACGGTCGGACCGGGCGGCATATTCGCCGGCGCGGGCGCGGGCGGTTTCCTCCAGCCGTGTCCGGGGCACGATCTCGTCAACCAGGTTCCAGCCGGATGCGCGCTTGCCGCGGACGCCTTCCTCGGTCGAGCAGAAGAAGTCGGCGCGGTCGCGGCGCACCTTGCGCTTGTCGACCAGCCGGGTCAGGCCACCGGTACCCGGCAGCACCGCCAGCAGCGGCAGTTCGGGCAGGGAAATCGACGATGAACCGTCATCGGCCAGGATGATGTGATCGCAGGCCAGCGCCAGTTCATAGCCGCCACCGGCACATGACCCGGTGATGGCGCAGATCCAGCTCTGGCTGGAATTCTCGGTCGCGTCCTCGATATACATCCGCGTTTCATTGGTGAACTTGCAGAAGTTCACCTTGTGGCCATGCGCCGAGCCGGCGAGCATCTTGATGTTGGCCCCGGCGCAGAACACCTTCTCGTTGCCGGAGGTCAGGATGACGGCGCGCACGCCGGGGTGTTCGAACCGCAGCCGCTGCACGCAGTCATAGAGTTCGATATCGACGCCCAGGTCGTAGGAATTGAGCTTGAGCTCGTAGTCGTCGCGCAGACCGCCCTTTTCATCCACATCCATGCGGACCCAGGCAATCTCGCCTTCGACGTCGAGTTTCCAATGACGGTAGGTATCGGGATGGCGTTCGAAGTCGATCATGAAGCGCGTCCTCTCCTGTGGGGCCGTTCTTGCGGGACGCGTTGCGGCATCGCCCCTGTTGAATATGCATTATAATGCACTTTTTGGCAGAGGCAACATGAATCGATCCCGACGGATCTCGGGGCTCCGGGTGGCGTTGTCCATCCTGCGGGAAAGAACGACTGTGGCCTTCCTGCAATGGTCGGCAAGAAATGCCGGAGGCCGAAACAAGAAAACCCGGCGCACCCCTGAAGGGTGGCCGGGTTTCGTTGTCGGCGTTTCAAAGACAGACAGTCAGCAAGGTGCCATTTGCAAATTGCAGTCGGGGCCTGCCCGTGAAAGTGGGGTCAGGAACCCTGGTAGAGGTCGGTGATCTTCTCCAGCCGACGCTTGCCGGCTTCACGCTGACCGGGGCGCATGGTCTCGGCCAGCGCATCGCGCTGCGCGGCGGCTTCCTTGTCGCCACGATCGGCAGCGATCTGCAGGATGGCCCAGGCCTGAACCGGATCCTGCGGCTTGCCGCGTCCGTCGGCGAACATCTTCGCCAGCTTCTTCATGGCACCGGTGTGACCGGCGCGGGCGGCCGTCTGGAACCAGGCGGCTGCCTTTTCCATCGCCTGGTCGTCCTTCTTGGCGGTGCCTTCACCGGCTTCGAACATCAGCGCGGCGCGATAGACGGCGTCCACGTTGCCTGCGCCGCCGGCGTCAACGAATTCCTGAAGCGCTTCGCTGTACTTGCCCTCGGCGTACAGCGCGTTGCCTTCGTCATAACCGGCATGTGCCAGACCACCAAACACGAGTGCGGTTGTCAGTGCTGCGCCGAAAGCTGCCTTGCGAAACATAACGTCTTCTCCTCAATTCCATCATCTTCTGGGGAATCGACCCCAATGTGTGCAGGCCCCGGATATCAATGGGGTCAGGCCAGCGGCGTTACAAACCCCAACAGGTTGGCTCGTCATCATGCAAGCAAGGAACAGGCCAGTTTAGCCGGAGTTCCCGGAACCGGTTGCCGTGTCGAAACATCCGGCAATCCGCGGCACCGACGCCGGTCGTCAGGCGGACCGGCCGCGCTGTGCATTCCAGATGCCGGATGCCCGCTCGGCCACGGCGGCAATGTCCATGTCGGACGTGTCGATGACGGCATCGGCCTGCGCATAGAGTGCTTCGCGACTGCTGAGGATGTTCCGCAGGTCCTGCATGGCCTGCCTGTTGCCCGCCATCGGGCGATCATCGCCCTGTTCCACGACGCGTTTCATGTGCAGTTCCGGCGCGGCTTTCAGCCAGATCGTGAAGCATCCGCTGAGAAGTATCTGGAATGACTGGTTTTCCGACACGACTCCGCCGCCCGTGGCGATGACCAGCGGACCCGGACGGGCCACCAGTTCCCGCAGCGTGCTCTGTTCATGCCTGCGATAGCCGGCCTGGCCGGAGAATTCGAAAATCTCCTCCAGCGCCATGCCCGCGCCCTTCTCCACCTGTTGCGCCAGTTCGAGGAACTGTGAACCCGTTGCCTCCGCGACCACCTTGCCGACGCTGGATTTCCCCGCCCCACGTAGTCCGATTAGTGCAAGGCGTTCCATTCGCCCGTCGCGGTTTGCAAATCGCTGTTCCAAAATGTGTCGTGCCTCGGCCGCTTCGGGCGGTTGCAGGCGGTCGACGATGCCGTGCAGCAGGCGCTGTTCCGCCGTCGGGTCCGGTCCTTCCCGCAGCAGCTCGCCGCTGGGCGCGCCGATGGCGCGGGCGCCATTGAGCACCAGCCCGACCGGGTTGTTGCCCGTGGCGGTTTCGAGCCGCGCGG
>CAJYBQ010000454.1 GCA_913064755.1 uncultured Alphaproteobacteria bacterium | reverse complement strand
ACTGGGGGGGGGAGGAGAGGGGCAAGGGGCGGCGGCAGAACGGGTGGGGGGGGCGTGGGCGCCGGGACCGGGGGGACGTGGGATGAACATGCGGGGTTGATCGAAGCCCGCGCCGGGCGGCGGATCATCGTGACGGAAGTGTCTGCGCGCGACCGCTCCAAGGATCGCGGCGTCGATCTCGACCGCTATGTCTGGCAGGACGACCCGGAAGCGCTGGCGACCAGCGAAAATGTCGACCTTGTCGTCGAGTTGATCGGCGGCGAATCCGGCCCGGCTTTGAACGTCGCGGAGCGCGCTCTCGGCGCCGGCAAACATTTCGTGACCGCGAACAAGGCCATGATCGCCCGGCACGGGGCCAAGCTGGCGGCCCTTGCGGAAGCGCAGAACGTCGGCATCGCTTTCGAAGCGGCCGTCGCCGGCGGCCCCCGTCGGGATGCATTGCCGCAGACGCTCCCGCGCGCTCCCGGCGCCGCCGCCCTTGGCCAGCACGTGGACGAAGACCTGCGCCTCCACCCCCGCCGCCGCAGCCTGTGCCGCGGCTTCGGCCAGCAGCGTCATCTGGCCGATGGAGACGAAATTGTGCAGCAGCTTCATCCGGTGACCGAAGCCGACGCCGCCGACATGATCGATATTCTCGGTGAACGTATCCAGCACGGGCCGCGCTGCCGCCAGCACGTCCGCGTCGCCGCCGACCAGGATGTTCAGCGTCCCCTCGTGCGCCTGCTGCGCCAGCCGCGTCATCGGCGCATCGAGAAACCGGCCCCCGGCCTCTGCCACCAGCGCCGCCATCCGCGCCGTCGATTCCGGCAGCGCGGTGGAACAGTCCACGACGATGGTACCGGGCTGCAGCGCGGCAATCACGCCGTCCGCACCGGTCAGCACGGCCTCCACCTGCGGTGAGCCGGTGACGCAGAGGATCACCAGTTCCGTGTCCTTCGCCACCGCGCCGGGGGTGTCGCGTTGCTCGGCGCCCATGCCGACCAGGTCCTCGACGGGCTGGTTGCCGGGGTGGTCCAGCATGATCACCGGGAACCCGCCCTTCAGCACGTTCAGCGCGATCCCGTGGCCCATCAGGCCCACACCGATTATTCCGACCCGCATCACCCGATCCTCCCCAAATCCAACACCATTGGTGGTTAATGTAGCCGAGCGCCACGCCCCCGCGCCAGAGCGCCGGACCTAACGCTGCGCGGCCCGGGTGCGACGGAAGACGTACCAGCCCGTCCACATGAGACCGTAGAACAGCAGCGCGGCGTAGATGGCCGGCTGCGGACTCTCGAGCGAACTGATCGAACCGGCGTAGGCGGCCAGCAGGACGTAAGGCAGGGTGCCGACCGTGAAGAACGCCGCGTAGCGCAGCGGCGGCATGCGCGTGACCCCGGCCATGCAGGCGGTGATCTCCGGCACCATGGGCAGTGCCCGCGAGAACATGATCATGACCGGGCCGCTGCTGTGGAAGGCCTGCACCAGGTCCTCGCGCGCGGCCTCTTCCTTCAGCAGCATGCGGATCACACGATCCCCCCACCGCCTGCTGACGAGATAGCCCCCGATGGCCGCCAACGAGGCCCCGACAAAGGCGGCCGATGCCCCCGCCGGGAAGCCCAGGAAGAAACCCGCGAGGATCGTGATGGTCAGTGTCGGAACGGCGAAGAACAGGTCGATGAACAACAATGCCACGACCAGCCCGGCCACCCAGACCGGGTCGACGGACTGCGCCTGTTCCAGCAGGTGGCGGACGTTCTCCGTGGTCAGGATGCCCAGCAGGCGACCGGCCACGAAGGTGGAGCCGAAGACCAGTCCGAGGATGAGCATGATCTTTATCAGGTGTTTCACGGGCAGGTTCTGGATCTGTTGCCGAGGGCGGCGTCCCGGGCCGACCGGACAGAGCGGCGGGCCCGCCAGGGCATCGGTTACTCGCTTGCGCAGGTCGGCGCGGCGGTTGCAACCTTGCAGCGGGTGATCGACGCATGTGCAGACAGTGGCATACCGCCGTCCTCGGAATTCCGCATCGCCAACGCGCCGGTTTGGGTTCATAGATGGCTGGTCCTGTCGCACCCGCGACCGCCCGCTTGTGCATTCCGGCAGGAATGGAGCGGCAGGCCGCACTACCGATGCACGTTCAAGCCAGACCGATACCCTGCCGCATTGCCGCTGCCGAACGGGTTCCACGATGCGGGAGGTCTTCTCCCCACGCTGCAGAAGCGCCCTGTTTCCCGCACATGAAAGTTGACAACGATGACACGGGATCATTCCCAGTTCCTGCCACCATCCGGCCCGGGCAAGGCCCCGGCACCGGGCCGTTCGGCGCTGGAGAAACTTGGCTGGACCGACTTCTTCAGCCGGCAGGTCGGCACTGACGATCCCGCCGACGCCGTTCCCGTTCGCGTGGTCGAGGTTCACAGGAGCAGCCTGCACGTCATGGGTGACGGTCTCGACACCTCCATCCCGCCGGGACCCGAGGTGACGGTCGGCGACTGGCTGCTGCTCGATCCGCAGCACCCGTCCAGCAGCAGGGTCCTGGAACGCAGAAGCCTGTTCGAGCGCCGTGCCCCCGGTTCGGATCGCAGGAAGCAACTGATCGCCGCCAACGTGGATACGGTCTTCATCGTGTCCTCCTGCAACAGGGACTTCAACATCGCGCGGCTCGAACGCTATGTCGCCCTGGCGATCGAGGCCGAGGTCATGCCCGTGATCCTGCTCACCAAGACCGATCTCTGCGATGACCCGGCACCCTATGCCAGGGCGGCAGCGGCCATTTCGAACCGCGCGGTGGTGGAAGTGCTCAATGCCCTGAGCGACGAACCGGCGGCCATCCTCGCCCCCTGGTGCAAGCCGGGACAGACCGTTGCGTTCCTGGGGTCCTCGGGCGTCGGAAAATCCACGCTGGTCAATGCCCTGTTCGATGACGATGTCGCGGATACGGCCGCGATCCGCGAAGATGACAGCAAGGGCCGCCACACCACGACCCGGCGCCAACTGCACTTCACGCCCGATGGCTGCGCGGTGCTGGATACGCCCGGCATGCGGGAACTTCAGCTTGCGGATGTCGACGCCGGGATCGCCAACCTGTTTTCAGATCTTGTGGCCCTGTCATCGCAGTGCCGGTTCAGGGACTGCAAGCATGACACCGAACCCGGCTGCGCCCTGCAAGCCGCCCTGCAGCGCGGCGACATAGACCCGGCCAGCCTGTGTCAGGCCCTCGCCCGGCGCGCCCGCAAGGCCGGGGCCGACGCCGGGCTGGCCACCGAACGGATCGCCCGCAGCCGGGATGAGGTCACCGGCGACGAACGTGCCGGTGCCGGGGTCGACGTGGATCGTCTTGTCGCCAGCCGCATAGCCAGCCACGCGGTCGATCAAGTACGAGGAGCCGGTGCCGATTGTGCGAGACTGGACCTGCCCGGGCGCACGTGTGGCCCAGCCCCGCCGGGCGAGCAGAACCACCCCGCCCCGCCGACTGCGCGACCCGGCCGCGTCTCCCCTCTGCCAGCCGTCGTGGGTCGCGAGCACGG
>CAJYBQ010000453.1 GCA_913064755.1 uncultured Alphaproteobacteria bacterium | reverse complement strand
CAAGGGAAACCTCCTTGCCGTTAACCTGTTGCGCAAGCTGAGCTTTGGCGATGTGACGAGCGAAAATCTCAAGGAACACGCGGATATTTACAAACGTGATCTTGCCCGCGATAGCGGGTTCAAGAAGCTCGATCATCTGGAAAGCGCGTTCTACCGGGTCGAATTCGACCGGCAGGGCGATATCCTGAAGGAAAAGACCTTCAGCTTCGTGCGGTCGAATTCACAATTCCTGGCGCTGAAACGGCGCAAGGACGGGCTGATCGAACTGTTCGGCAACAAGCCGCCGGAGCGGCTGGTTAATGCACTGATCGAGCGCGGGTTCGATGTGCGGGGCGTATTTCGGGTCTGGACGAATGCCAAAGTCCTCAGCCACAACGCGCCGCAATCACGCGAAGACTCACCGCAAAAGGTCTACCAGTGGCAGATCAAATCGATGCGCGATACACCGCCCTCGTTGATACTCCAACCCGAATAGAACCTGATTTGTCGATCCGATGACCGGCTATGCCAGCCTGTTCGCGACGGCATTACTCGCTGCGACGCTGATACCGGTATCCTCCGAAGCTGTGCTCGCCGCACTCAGCGTGGCGGAAGGGGCCGATGTCGCCTGGCTCATCGGCATTGCCAGTCTCGGCAACACGCTGGGGGCCGTGATCAACTGGTTGCTTGGCCGCTACTGCCTGCACTGGCAGGGCCGGCGCTGGTTCCCGGTAAAGAAGGAAACTCTCGACCGTGCAGCAGTGCGGTTCGACCGCTACGGAAAATGGTCGCTGTTGTTTGCCTGGCTGCCGATCGTGGGCGATCCGCTGACCTTCGTCGCCGGTATGTTGCGGGTGAATTTCTGGATTTTCGTTGTTCTGGTCGGTGTGGGGAAAACGGCGCGGTATATCGCGGTTGCCGTATTCGCCGACGGGCTGTTCGGCTAACCAAAAAGAAAAACCGCCCCGCGCTGGGGGGCGCGAGGCGGTAATTTTCTGTGGAACGGGAAAGGCGGGAAATTATGCGGCCTTGTAGATCCCGACCTTTTTCACGCTTTCTTCGACATAGGGTTCGAACTGCTTGAAGTTGTCTTCGAACCGGCCGCGCAGGTCGCCGGCGGTCGAATCGTATGCCGACTTGTCCTGCCAGGTGTTGCGGGGCTGCAGCACGTCGGCGGGGACATCGGGGCAGTCATCGGGAACCAGCAGGCCGAAATTCGGGTCCTGGGTTTCCGCGACCTGCGCCAACCGGCCATCGAGTGCGGCGCGCACCATGGCGCGGGTATGCGAAATCTTCATCCGCGAGCCGGTACCGTAGGAGCCGCCGGACCAGCCGGTGTTGACCAGCCAGCAGCGTGCGCCCGTCTGCGCAATGCGTTCGCCCAGCATCTTGGCGTAAACCGAGGGATGACGCGGCATGAACGGTGCGCCGAAGCAGGTCGAGAACGTCGCTTGCGGCTCGGTGACGACACGGTCTGTGCCGGCGACGCGCGCGGTATAGCCGGACAGGAAGTGATACATCGCCTGATCGGCCGAAAGCCGGCTGATCGGGGGCAGGACACCGAAGGCATCCGCCGTCAGCATCACGACATTGGCCGGATGGCCCGCCACGCCGGTCTCGCTGGCGTTCGGAATGAACTCGATGGGGTAGGACGCGCGGGTGTTCTCGGTCAGGCTGTTGTCGAACAGGTCCAGCTCGCCCGTCATCGGGTCCATCACGACATTTTCCAGCACGGTGCCGTACATGCCCGTGGTCTTGTGAATCTCGGGTTCCGCCTCCGCGGAGAGGTTGATCACCTTGGCGTAGCAGCCGCCTTCGAAGTTGAAGACACCGTCGTCGGCCCAGCCATGCTCGTCATCACCGATCAGCATGCGCAGCGGATCGGCCGACAGGGTGGTCTTGCCGGTGCCGGACAGGCCGAAGAAGATCGCGGCATCGCCCTTCTCGCCCACGTTGATGGAACAGTGCATCGGCATGATGGACCGTTCCGGCAGCAGGTAGTTCATGATGGAGAAGACGGATTTCTTGATCTCGCCCGCGTAGTGCGTGCCACCGATCAGGACCATCCGGCGGGCAAAGTTGACCACGATGAAGCAGTCGGAGCGGACGCCGTCGCGCGCGGGATCGGCGCGGAAGTTCGGGGCCTGCACGATGGTGAACTGCGGGTCGAAATCGGCCAGTTCGTCCGCCGTCGGCTGGATGAACATGTTGCGGGCAGACAGGTTGTGCCAGGCGCGATCGGTGATGACGCGGACACCGAGGCGAGGGGCCGTCGCCGCGCCGGCCCAGCAATCCGGCACGAAGACCCCCCGGCCGGTCAGCAAGCCCTGCATGCGCGACAGCAGTCCGTCGAAGGTCTGCTCGTCGATGTCCTTGTTGACCGCGCCCCACCAGATGTTGTCGGCGGAGCTGCTTTCGCGGGTGATGAACTTGTCCTGGGCGGAGCGGCCCGTATGCACGCCGGTTTCCACGACCAGGGCGCCGCCCAGGCCGAGACGGGCTTCGTGTCGACCAAGCGCCGCGGTGTAGAGGGCGGAGGTGCCGTAGTTCCAGTGGGCCGTGGCGACGCCGGAAAAGCCCTGTTTCTCCAGCCCGTGGCTGCTGATTGTCGGTCCGATGTTGTCCAAGATCGTTCTCCCCACGGGCAGGTGTCTCACCGACATGCCCTGTCTTCCGTCAAAGCCTGAGAAATGCCCCTTGCGGCATGATGCGGGCACCATGCACCGCCGTCTGATCCTGCGCTGTAGCAAAAGTGTCGCCAACATAGCCAGCAGGCATCGGGCCGCAACAGGGATTCCGCAGAAAATCTGCGAAAATCGGTCGCGTTCCCTCGTGGGGTGGCCTCCATGCACCGATTTGTGCCGTCGTGTTGTGCAGAATGGCCGCGCCACGAACGAAAACGCCGCCCTCGTGCCAAGGGCGGCGCTTCGGGATTCGCTACAGCTGTCGCTGCCGGGGCGTTCGGATGTCTGGCGGCATCACCGATCCGTCTGACGACGGATCGACATGGATCAGAGCTTCCGTTCCACCATCATCTTCTTCAGTTCGGCGATGGCCCGGCCGGGGTTCAGGCCCTTCGGACAGGTCTTCGCGCAGTTCATGATGGAATTGCAGCGATAGAGCTTGAACGGGTCTTCGAGATTGTCGAGCCGGTCAACCGTTGCCTCGTCTCGTCTGTCGATGACCCCGTGATAGGCCTGCAACAGCAAGGCTCAAAGTCGCCGGAGCACTGGTCTCAGTGGAGGGCTGAGCGTTGGTTTCCACCACGACGTTGTCGATGGCCCAGCTTTCATCTTCGATCGGCGTCTGCAGCCCTGAGTAGGCGAAGCTGATCGACAGGTCGGACGTGTTATGCGCAAAGGTGAACATCCGGCGGTAGAGGGCAGACTCAATTGCGCCAGGATTGCTGTCCGCGATAATTCCCAGACTGTCCTCTGCATCTGCGTGAGCAAAGAGCGCGTTCTCGCCATTGCCATGGTTCGAACCGCCGAATGGATTGGCGCCCGTTAGGTTCTCAAACCGGCTGGTTATGATGGTG
>CAJYBQ010000452.1 GCA_913064755.1 uncultured Alphaproteobacteria bacterium | reverse complement strand
ACCCCCGGCCACACCCCGGCTTGCATGAGTTACCTCATCCAAGACTCGCTCTTCGTCGGCGATGCGCTGTTCCAGCCCCGCATTGGCCATGGCGCGCAGTTCCTCGGCCTCCGTCCGCCCTTACTCGCTGGTGAAGCGGGGCAGGATGGGGCCGCGTTCCGGCACCATGAAGCCGCAGCGCCGGGCGATCACGACCGTGTTCGAAATCGCCTCCGGCACATCCGCGAACAGCGCCTTCATCTCCTCCGCCGCCTTGAAGCGATGTTCCGGCGTCAGTCGCCTGCGTTCGGTCTGGCTGACGTAGGCACCTTCCGCGACGCAGATCAGGGCATCATGCGCGTCGTACATGCCGCGTTCCAGGAAGTAGCAGTCGTTGGTCGCGACCAGCGGCACATCTTCCGCGATGGCCATGTCGATCATCGGGCCTTCGACCCGGTCCTCCGACTCCCAGCCGTGGCGCTGCAGTTCGACGTAGGTCCGCCCCGGGAACAGCCCGGTCATGGTCTGCAGCCATTCCCGCGCCAGCGCCTCTTCACCGTCGGCCAGCAACTGGCCAAGTGGGCCTGCCGGGCCGCCGGTGAGCAGGATCAGCCCATCGGTCGCGCCCTCGAAGCCACCCTCCGCCAGATGGGTGCTGAAGGCGGGGTCGGTCTCGAGGAATGCCGCGGAGACCAGCCGCATCAGGTTCTGGTAGCCCGTCGCGTCCTGAACCAGCAGGACGACGGAAGCAATGCGCGGGCGCGGTTCGGAACCCTGCCGCCGTTCCGTGCCGCAGGCGACGGCAAGCTGACAGCCAATGATCGGCTGTACCCCGGCGGAAGCCAGCGCCGGGCCGTATTCCATCGCGCCGAAGAGATTGTTGGTATCCGTGACCGCCAAGGCTGGCATGCCGAACTTCGCGGCCTTGACCGCAAGGTCCTTCGAGCGGATCGCACCTTCCGACAGGGAATAGGCGCTGTGCAGCCTCAGGTGAACGAAATCCGCATGTGCCATGGCCTGAACATCCCGTCTGCTGGCCCGTCCATCCGAAAGCCACGGCACCCCGCGACACGACCCGCACGATCAGGGCGCGCGCGATGGCCAGCGGGAGCATTCGGATGCCAGGCAGAATCCTGATCAATCACCGCCAATCATCGGCCCTGCGATCACCCCTGTCCTGCGTCCATGCCGCGCGGGTGCCAAAATTCCTGTGGAGAACCTGTTGATGACCTGTGAACGGCTGCGGGGCCAGGTGCTGTCACCGCGCCCTGTTCCCGCCAGACCAACGCCTCAACCGCCAACCACAGAACCGATGATTTCGGCCCAGGCGGCAAACGCCCCCCAGAGACCCACCAGTGCCGCAAGACCCGCTGCATCCTTGACCCAATCCATCATCGCCTCCCTCATGCCGTTGATGAGTGAATGTTCCGATAATGTTCTCATTGAGTCAACATGTGTTCCCGGACAAAATGAGAACACATCGACCCGTCACGAAAAACTGTTGCCCAGTTACATCACAGGTCGGCGGGCTTTATCCTGCCGTCCACCAGGCTCACCGCCCGGTTCATGCTGGCCGCGAGCGCCAGGTTGTGCGTCGCCAGCAGCACGCCGATCCTTGCCTCCTGCGCGATTTCCACCAGGTGCCCGAAGACCCTGTCCGCCGTGCGGGGATCCAGGTTCCCCGTGGGTTCGTCGGCCAGCAGCACCTTCGGCAGGTTCGCCACCGCGCGGGCGATGGCCACCCGTTGCTGCTCGCCGCCCGAGAGCCGTGCCGGGCGATGCGTGGCGCGATCCGCGATCCCCAGCATGGCAAGCAGTTCACGGGCACGGACCAGCGCCTTCTGCTTCGGCTGCCCCGCAATCATCTGCGCCAGCATGATGTTCTCCTCGGCCGAGAACTCGGGCAGCAGGTGATGGTACTGGTAGACAAAGCCGAGCGACGTGCGCCGCGTGATCGTGCGCGCCGCCTCCGACATGCCGCCACAGCTCTGCCCGGCGATCAGGACGTCGCCCGCGTCCGGGCGTTCCAGCAGGCCCGCGATCTGCAGCAGGGTGGACTTGCCGGCGCCGGACGGGCCGACCAGGGCAACGATCTCCCCCGGCGCCACGTCGAGCGTGGCTCCGTCCAGGACACGCAGTTCCCGCTCCCCCTGCCGGAACGTGCGCCCGATCGCATCCAGTCTCAGCGCCGGGTCACTCATAGCGCAGTGCCTCGACGGGATCGAGGCGCGCGGCCCGCCATGCCGGATAGATGGTGGCAAGGAACGACAGGGCCAGCGCCATGGCCAGCACGCCGAAGACCTCCCCCGTTTCCATCCGCGCCGGGATCTGCGACAGCCAGCGGATTTCCGGCGACCAGAGCACCGTCCCCGTCAGCCCCTCCAGGAACAGCCGGATCGCGTCGATGTTGAGACAGAAGACGACCCCCAGCGCGAAACCGGCAAGCGTGCCCACCACGCCGATGCTGGCCCCCGCGATCAGGAAGACGCGCAGCACCGACCCGCGCGCGGCCCCCATGGTGCGCAGGATCGCGATGTCCCGTCCCTTGTCCTTCACCAGCATGATCATGCTGGAGATGATGTTGAACGCCGCGACCAGGATGATCAGGGTCAGGATCAGGAACATCACGTTCCGTTCCACCTGCAACGCCGCGACGAAAGAGGCATTTGCCCGCTGCCAGTCCACCACCCGGATCGGCATGCCGGTATTCCGGGCATAGATTTCCTGCGCGGTTGCCGCTGCATCGTCGGCATTGTCCAGCACCACCTCTATGCCGGTCACGCCGTCACCGGTGCGGAAATAGCGCTGCGCCTGCGGCAGCCCCATGAAGATGTAGCTGCTGTCGTATTCGTACATGCCGACTTCGAACAGGGCGACGACCTTGTAGGTGGCAAGCCGGGGCACGAAGCCCATCACCGTGGTCGTGCCCTTTGGCGAGATCAGCGTCACCTTGTCCCCGATGCCGACGCCGAACCGTTCGGCCATCCGCGTCCCGATCATGATCGTCGCGGGCTCGGCCAGCGCGGCCGTCGTGCCGGACTTCAGGTTGCTGGACAGCGCCTTGTGAATGGCAAGGTTCTCGATCGACAATCCGCGGACCAGCGCCCCCCGCGCCTCGGCCTGGTTGGTGATCATCACCTGCCCCTCGACATAGGGCGCGGCCTGCACCACGCCGGGCAGGCGCATGATCCGTCCCGACATTGCCTCGTGATCCGTGATCGGGCGGTCATAGGTGAGCACGGCTATGTGCCCGTTCAGTCCCAGGATCCGGTCCACCAGTTCGGTGCGGAACCCGTTCATGACGGCCATGACGATGATCAGGGTCGCAACCCCCAGCGCGATCCCCACCAGCGAGAACCAGGCGATTACGGAGATGAAGCCCTCCGCCCGCCGGGCGCGAAGGTAGCGAACCGCGATCATCCATTCGAAGGCGTTGAACATGCCCTAGTAAATGCCCTGCGTAGCGGCGTCCACCGCCGTACCGGTGCTGCTCCGTTGGCGTGAGCCAGCGCGGGCCGTGTCGTCCCGACGCCCCGCCGCCCGGCGCATCCACCCCCCCCCG
>CAJYBQ010000451.1 GCA_913064755.1 uncultured Alphaproteobacteria bacterium | reverse complement strand
CGCAGGGCGGCAGCGCCAACGCGTGCAGGGCGGCTGACGATGGATGGCTGTGAGCAGTGCGGCCTCGTGGCGGCTGCCGAGCCGCGATGACCTGCTGGGCATCGTGCAGGGCTATGCGCATTCGACCGTCGTGTCGTCGGGGCCGTGGCTGTTCACGATCCTGGCCGTCGGGTCGATCAACATCTTCGGCATCTACACGACGGACCTGGAACAACTGATCTCGTTCCGCATCATCCTGATCTACAACTTTGCCTTCAGTCTTGCCTTCTCCGGCCCGGTCCTGCTGGTCGCGACCCGCTACCTCTCCGACATGATCTACAAGAAGGCGGTGATCGAGGCGCCCGGCATGCTGATTGCCGCGCTGTTCCTGCTGCTGATCACGCAGGCATTCATCGTCGTGCCGTTCTACATCTTCGTCGTCGACATTCCGCCGATGATGATCGCTGCGGCCCTGATCAACTATTTCCTCGTCACCGCGATCTGGATGGTCAACGTCTTCCTGACCGCACTGAAGGACTATCGTTCCAGCACCCTTGCGTTCTTCATCGGCATGATCTCGGGCGGCGGTTTCGGGCTGGCCCTTGCCGGTTCGCTGGGCGCGTTCGGCATCCTGCTGGGCTTCAACCTGGGGCTGGGGCTGATCTTCTTCGCCCTGGTGGCACGGGTGTTCGCCGAATACCCGTACCGCATCACCTGGCCGTTCGCCTTCCTGGGATACTTCCGCAAGTACTGGGACCTGGCGCTGGCCGGGCTGATCTACAACCTGGCGATCTGGGTCGACAAGTGGGTCATGTGGTGCGCGCCGGAGCGGGAGGTGCTGGAAAGCGGCTTCGTATCCTACCCGATCTATGACGGCGCCATGTTCCTGGCCTATCTGACCATCGTGCCCGCGATGGCGGTGTTCATCGTCAATATCGAGACCCGGTTCTTCGAGCATTATCAGAGGTTCTACAGCGACATCGAACATCACGCGAACTACGCCAGGATCGAGGAAAACCACAGGAACATCATCGATTCACTGCTGGCGGCATCGCGCAACGTGGTCGTGCTGCAGTTCTGCCTCTGCGTCACCGCGATCCTGGTTGCGGGGCCGTTCTTCGAACTGGCCGGCATTCCGGCCCTGCAGCTTGGCGTGTTCCGCTTCGGTGTGCTTGGCGCGCTGTTTCACGTCCTGCTGATGTTCGTCGGCATCGTGCTGGCCTACTTCGACCTGCGGAAGGTCATGCTGGCGGTCCAGGTGCTGTACCTGCTGACCAACGGCCTGTTCAGCTGGGCCACGCTGGAACTCGGCTTCCCCTACTACGGTTACGGCTACTTCATGGCGTCGCTGGTGACCTTCGTGATCGCCTACGGCGTCTGCGCCTGGCACGTCGGCCGCCTGCCGTTCCTCACCTTCGTCAAGAACAACGCATCTGTCTGAGAAGGACACCATGTCGGAAACCGAGGTGAATCACGGCGGCTGCATCTGCGGTGGCATCCGGTACCAGGTGACCGGCGCACCTGTCATCGTTGCCCATTGCCATTGTCGCAACTGCCAGCGCGGCGGCGGGGCAGGGCATTCCACCGGGGCCATGTTTCCCGTCGACCGGTTCCGGCTGACCGGATCCGTCAGCGAATATCATCTGGATTCGGCACAGGGAACGCGGGTCACCCGCAGCTTCTGCCCGGTATGTGGCAGTCCGATCTTCGGGCGCAACGATGGCACGCCGGATCATGTAACAATCGCCCTTGGCACGCTGGATGACCCGTCGGCCTTCACGCCCGAGGTCGTGATCCATGCCCGGTCACGCCCGTTCTGGGACGCGATGGACCCCGACCTCGAAACCTTCGCGACACAGCCGGACTGGAAGCCTGACCGTGACGGATGATCAGCCCGCCATCAGCTCGTAGTCCTCCAGATCCGGGTCGTGGGTCATGGACCAGTAATCGACCAGCCGCCACGGCATGACGGAGACCACGCGCCCCCTGGGGTTCCGGTAATAGGTGGACATGCCCGGATGGGTCCAGATCATCGCCTCGTGCTCCGCATCGACCCGCCGGACGTAGTCATCCAGCGCGTCCTGCCTTGCGTCCATGGCGTCGATGCCCTGTTCCAGCATGCTGACCAGGCAGCCCGCGATGTAGCGGGCCTGGCATTCGGCCTGGAAGATCGCGCTGCCGCCGTGGCCCAGGCCGGTGTTGGGTCCCTGCATGCAGAACATGTTCGGGAACCCCGGCACCGTGATGCCCAGGTAGGCCGTGGGATTGTCGTCGGCCCAGGCATCGGCGAGGTTCCGGCCATCACGCCCGGTGATGTTCAGCCGTGCCGCCATCAGGGACACCTTGAAGCCGGTGGCCAGGACGATGATGTCGGCCTTCCGGTGCTTGCCGTCCACCGTTTCCACGCCGTCAGCGGTGATGCGCGCCACGTGATCGGTGACCAATTCCGCGTTCGGCTGGCGGATCGCCCGGTACCAGCCGTTGTCCAGCAGGATGCGCTTTCCGTAAGGCGGATAGTCGGGCAGGCACTTGTCGACCAGGTCCGTCCTGTCCCCCAGTTCCGCCAGGATATGGTCGGTCATCTGCTGGCGGTGCCGGTCGTTGGCGCGGTTCAGTGACCTTTCGGGATGCGCCCACGTCGGGTCCTTGCGCAGCGACGGCAACAGTCCGTCGCCGTAGCGCCACAGCATGGTGAAACGGAACCACGCACCGTAGAGCGGCACATTGGCCATCAGCCACTTGGTGCCGTCGCCGATGGCATCGTGATAGCCGGGGATGGGGCGCGCCCACTGGGCACTGCGCTGGTAGACGGTCACGCTCGCCACCTGGTCGATGACGGTCGGCACCACCTGCATCGACGTGGCCCCGGTACCGATGATGGTCAGGTGCTTGCCGGTGACGTCCAGCCCTTCCGGCCATTCGGCGGAATGGAAGATCGGACCGCCGAATCCGTCCGCGCCCTCGATCTTCGGGATGGACGGCAGGCTTAGTTACCCGATGGCGCTAATCAGCGCGATGCTGTCGATGGTTTCCTCGCCATCGGGACCCGCGACCCTGACCTGCCAGAGCCTGCGCGCCTCGTCCCAGTCGGCCTGCACGACACGGCTGTTGAAACGGACGTGGGGGCGCACGCCGAAGGCATCGGCGGACCGCACCATGTAGTCGGCAATCTCGTCCCGCGGGGAGAAATAGCGGCTCCAGGCATAGCGCTCCCCGTGACTGAAGGAATAGGCATGGTTCGGGGTGTCGACACCACAGCCGGGGTAGCGGTTTTCCAGCCAGGTACCACCGACTTCGGCGTTCTTCTCGATGATCACGAAGGGAATGCCGAGCTTGACCAGGTTCGCGCCCAGCGCGATGCCGCTGGCCCCCGCGCCGGCAATCACCACCGGGTGCGGCGTCGGCGCGGGCTTCGATGCCGGGTCCGACCAGGTAACGTGGCGAGAGGTCAGACCGATCTCTTCGCGCATCATGCCGGCATATTCCGGGGGCACCCGCTCCCCCAGGCAGACGCTCATCAGTTCGACCATCAGGGCATCATCGGGCACGGCGATTGCCGGGGGC
>CAJYBQ010000450.1 GCA_913064755.1 uncultured Alphaproteobacteria bacterium | reverse complement strand
CTAGCCCCGCGGGAGTGTGGGGTGCGGCAAGGGCGCGCGGCGCGGGCGGCGACGGGGAGCCCGGGGGGAGGGGGGCGGAGGCCGGGCCCCCGCGCCGTGACGGTGAGGGTGACGCGCCGCGCCGGGGCGGCGACGGTCGGGCTCCGCGCAGGGACGGGGATGGTGGCGCACCGCGCCGCGACGGCGACAGTCGCCCACCTCGCCGGGACGGCGACAGCAGGCCCCCGCGTCGGGACGGCGATGGTTACGCACCTCGCCGGGACGGCGACAGTCGCCCACCTCGCCGGGACGGCGACAGCAGGCCCCCGCGTCGCGATGGTGACAGTCGGCCGCCGAGGCGTGATGACGACAGTCGTCCCCCCCGTCGCGACAGGGTGGACACGAGCGTGCCGCGCCGGGATCGGGAGCAGACCGACCCGCGCGGGCGCAATCATTTCAATTCCGAGGACGACCGTCGCCCCCGTCGCGATGACCGCGGCAAGGACCGCCCGAAGGTCACGCGGCGGCATCCGGAGGTCGAGGTCCGTTCCGGTGGTCGGCAATCGGCATCGGGCAAGGACGGGATGCACTGGATCTACGGTCGTCACGCGGTCCTCGCCGCCATGGCGAACCCGAAACGCGACATCCAGCGCCTGATCGCCACGCCGCAGGTGCTGGAGAACACGGCCCTGGGCAACCATTCGCTGCTCGAGACCATGTCGCGTTCCGACATGGATTCGGTCATCGCCCGCTACGACCGCGACGGGACCACCCATGGCGGCATCGCGGCATATGCCGCGCCACTGCCCGTGCCCGCGACCGAAGCCCTGCTGAAGGCCGAGGGCAGGTCCGTTGTCGTCGTGCTGGACCAGGTCAGCGACCCGCACAATGTCGGGGCCATCCTGCGATCGGCAGCGGCCTTCGGGGCCCGGGCCGTGATGGCACCGGAGCGGAACGCGGCGCCGATCACCGGTGCCCTGGCCAAGGCAGCGTCCGGCGCACTGGAAACCGTGCCCTACCTGCGCCCGACGAATCTGTCGCGCGCGCTGGCGATGCTGAAGGAATGGGGCTACTGGCGGATCGGCCTCGACGGGGAAGCCGAAGAAGGCCTGGCGAAGGCCGCCGAATTCGACCGCGTGGCCATCGTCATGGGTGCCGAGGGCAAGGGATTGCGGCGCCTGACAGCGGAGAACTGCGACCTGCTGGTGAAAATTCCCATGCAGGGCGCGGTCGAAAGCCTGAACGTCTCGAACGCCGCGGCAATCGCGCTCTACGAACTGACCCGGTCGTAGGCCAGCCGCGCCGCGGCGAGGTCTTCCAGCGCAGCGCCGACGGACTTGAACACCGTGATCTCCCGGTCGCTGCCGCGGCCGGGATGATTGCCGCGCGTCAGGTCATGCAGATCTGCAGCAATGTCGGCATGCGTGATTGCCCCGCTGTCGACCGCCTGCACGATGTCGCCACCTTCCTTGGTTGCACCGGCGCGGGTATCGACGAAGACCGTCGCGCATTGCATCGCCCTGTCATCGCTTTCGCGCATTTCCGGCGTGAAGGCCCCGACCAGGTCCAGGTGGGTGCCGGGCTGCAACCAGTCACCGAGCACCAGCGGGGCGCGGGACAGGGTGGCGCATGAAACGACATCCGCCTGGCGCACCGCGGCCTCCAGATCCGGTGCCGCTTCGGCCGGAATGCCCGCGGCACGCAAGGTCGCGGCCTGTGCCAGCGCCTTGTCGCCATTGTGGTTCCAGATGCTGACGTGGTTCAGGGACGGGCGTGCGGCCATGTGGGCCCGGATCAGCCATTGCGACAGCGCACCCGCGCCAACCATCACCATCCGCCTTGCGTCCCCGCGCACCAGGTAACGCGCGGCGAGGGCCGATGCCGCGGCGGTACGGCGCACGGTCAGCCGCGCACCATCCAGCAGCGCCAGCGGTGCACCCGTGTGCGGGTCAAGCAGCAGGTAGCTGGCCTGGACAGCCGGCAGGCCCCGGCTGTTGGCGCCGGGAAAGACGCTCGCCACCTTGATGCCGACGGATTCACCGGGCTGCCAGGCAGGCATCAGCAACAGGGTGGCATCCGGCTCACCTGGTACTTCCATCGCGTGATGATGACGCACGGGTTGTTCGCAGCCGTCGCGAAACATCGCCCCCGGGCTGTCGGCCAGCGCGGTCTCGTCGAAAGCGCGGTCCAGGGCGTCGGCATCGATATGCAGCATGGATCAGGCCGCCTCCGGTCCGCGCAGGGCCCTCTGGCCATTGGCCGACCGGGCCAGGTCGCGGGCGCGGTCCATTTCGTCCTGGGTCTTATTCAGATCCCGTTCCAGTTCATCGGCATGGCGATGTTCCCGGCGGGCGCGCTGTCGCACTGCCCCGTCACGCCACCACATGCCGAACCCGCCGACGATGACACCGACGAACATCGCCCCGAAGATCACGGCGAACATCGGAACGTTCAGGACAAAGGGCAGAGGTTCCAGCCCGACCGCGACGGTTCCGCGATTGGAAATCGCCAGCGACACGCAGATCACCAGGGCCACGAAGAGCACGAGCAGACGGATAAGCTTCACGGATCACTCCACACAGTTCACTGGACATACCGGAACGGGCTTGTTCTGCTGCAGGAACAGCTGGCCGGGCTTCGGCCGACGTCGGGCTTCAGCTCTCGTTCAGCCGTTCGCGCAGTTCCTTGCCGGTCTTGAAGAAGGGAACGTATTTCTCGTCGACCTGAACCGAATCTCCGGTGCGCGGATTGCGCCCGATCCGGGCCGGGCGGCGTTTCACCGAAAATGCGCCAAAGCCGCGCAACTCCACACGTTCGCCCTTGGACAGGGCGCCCGTGATCTCGTCAAAGATGGTCGACACTATGCGCTCGACATCACGCTGATGCAGATGCGGATTGTCCTCGGCGAGCTTCGCGATGAGTTCGGATTTTATCATTGAACAAATGACCACATCCCGCGGTCTTCCCTGTCGTGATTGTCAACCATGCCAAAGCTTGGCGGGAGTGGTCAAGCGCCGCGCGAAGACCACGGGCGCGGCAAACCCGACCCGGGCAGCGCGAAGCTCCCGGATCCGGCCTCTCGGTGATCTGACGTCGATGTGAATGACGGTGATTATCCTTGTGTTGCGGGTGGTTCCGCCGGGTGAACACAATCCGCCCCAGGACACGGGATCAATCCGGGTCCAGAGTCATTCGGGAGAAACTCCACATGCTGAAGAAAACCCTCACCATTGCCGCGATGGCGACCGTTGCGATGGCCGCGGCCGTGCCGGCATCCTATGCCGGGGCTCACAAGTCGGCTTGCGGCGCGGCGAAGGCCTGCAGCCCCTGCGCAGGCAAGTGCAATCCCTGCGCCGCCAAGTGCAACCCCTGTGCGGCGAAGTGCAACCCCTGTGCGGCGAAGTGCAATCCCTGCGCTGCAAAGAACCCCTGTGGCGCCGCCAAGGCCTGCAACCCCTGCGCCGCCAAGAAGAAGAACTGACCGGCCTGCATCCGCAGACCGCAAAGAGGAGCCGCGTTTCCGGATCGGGAGCGCGGCTTTCTTCGTTTCACGGCCGGAAGACCGCCTGACGCAGGGA
>CAJYBQ010000449.1 GCA_913064755.1 uncultured Alphaproteobacteria bacterium | reverse complement strand
GGGTAGCGAGGAGGTCCGAAGCGCCGAGCGGGGGGGCGCGGAGAAGAGCAGTGATGCCCGTCCGCCGGCGCAAGGGAATGGCCGTCGAAGCGTTTCAGGACTACTGGCTGACCCGGCACCCGGAAGTGGTGCTGAAGCTGGATGGCCTGCAGCGTTACGTTCAGAACCACCCGCTGCCTGGTGGCTACACCAAGCGTGAATTGCCCGTGGATGGCGTTGCCGAGACCTGGTGGCCCGATACGGAGACGATGAAGCGCAATGCCAGCAGTCCCGTCTGGGCCGAACTGGTGGCGGACGAGGAGAAATTCCTGGACCGGTCATCGCTGCAGCTTCTGCTGGTCGAGGAACACGTCATGAAGGACGAACCGGTGGCAGAGGACGGCTTCAAGATCATCGAGATCGTGAACCGCCTGCCACGCCTGTCCGTTGATCGCTTCCAGGATCACTGGGAAAACGTGCACGGGCCGCTGGGGGCCAGCATTCCCAATGTCCGTCGCTATATCCAGAACCACGCCCGCCTGAGCGCCTACATGGGTGGGCGGGAACCTGAGTGCGATGGCTATGCCATGGTCTGGTTCAATTCCATGGATGACATGCGCACCTCGCCGGAGAGTGCCGCCTACAAGACGACTGTCGCTGACGAGGCGAATTTCATCGACGGCAAGCGCCTCGACTTCGTGATCGTCAAGGAACACGTGATCAAGTAATCACCCGACCGGTCTGGCGGCACGCGGGCGGCATGACGGCGATCCCGTCGTCACCCCGTTTGCGCGCCTGTTCCGATTCCACCAAGCGCAGCACGGCCCGCCGGTGGCCCGACCGTCCATGCCGCGCCCTTGCCGGATGACAGGCCGGGCTTTTCGGCCAGCGCCCCGGTGATGCCGTCACGCAGTGGAAAGATCTACAGGGCGAAGACCAGCAGGTAGAGCCCGAGCATGGCCGTCAGCCAGAGCACGCCCGTACCCGGTGAGGACGTGCGCCCGATCAGGCCGTCCGGCCTTCCCAGCCTTGCCGCCACGCCGATCACGCCGTTGACCCATCCACGCATGCCGCCGGTCAGGGCACCGGATGTTTCCGTGCCCCATTCGACCGTGCTGCGCCATACCCGGTGCAGGGCCTTGCGATACACCCAGTCGAAGTCCAGCACCGTGGATTTCAGTTCAGGCGGATACAGCCCTGTCCGCATCAGCCAGGCGAAGGCGAGGGCGGAGAACAGCAGCAGTTGCAACTGCGTGATCACGTGCGATGCCGTATAGGGCACGAAGTCGGTCTGGTACGGCAGGATGGCGTAGAGATAGCCGGGGAACACGCCGATGCCGATGCAGAAGGCGGCCGCGATGCCCATGGCGAGCAGCATGTTCCACGGGGCTTCCTTGCAGGTCTTCTGGGCCTGGTGCGGCCAGGCGAAGAAGGCGAAGTAGGGGATCTTGATGCCGGAGTGATGGAACACGCCCGCCGATGCGAACAACAGCACCAGCCAGACGAACCAGTATCCTTCCTCCGCCGCCGCCGTGATGATCAGCGACTTGGAGATGAAGCCGGAGAACAGCGGGAAGGCGGAGATCGATGCCGCGCCGACCATGCTGAACCCGGCCGTCCATGGCATGGACTTGTACAGGCCGCCCAGTTCGGAGCCCTTGATGGTGCCGACGCGGTACAGCACCGCGCCCATCGACATGAACAGCAGCCCCTTGTAGAGGATGTGCGTGAACGCGTGGGCCGCGGCCCCGTTCAGGGCCAGGTCGGTGCCGATGCCGACGCCGACGACCATGTAGCCGAGCTGGTTGTTCAGGCTGTAGGCCAGCACCTTGCGCAGGTCGTTCTCGATCACCGCGTAGAAGATCGGGAAGGCGGTCATCGCGGCGCCGATCCAGATCAGTTCCTCCGCCCCCGGGAAACCGCGCGCCAGGGTGTAGATCGCCATCTTGGTGGTGAAGGATGACAGGAACACGGTGCCGGTCACGGTGGCCTGCGGATAGGAATCCTGCAGCCAGTTGTGCAACAGCGGGAAGGCGGCCTTGATGCCGAAGCCGAGGAAGATCAGCACGGCACCCGGCGCATCCAGGCCCAGGTTGCCGAAGTTGATCGAGCCGGTGGCGCGCCAGTGGATGATCAGCCCGCCGAGCAGCAGCACGCCGGACGCGATCTGGACAATCAGGTAGCGGATACCGGCGCGGAAACTGGCGTTGGTGCGGTTGGCGAAGATCAGGAAGACGGAGGTGACTGCCGTCAGTTCCCAGTAGATGAACAGGGTGATCAGGTCGCCCGCGAAGATGGCACCTATGGCGGAACCCATGTAGGTCAGGGCCGCCACGTCCTGCATCCGGTCGCGGACATGCAGGTGGAATATCCCGGCGACAAGGGCGGCGATGTAGAAGATGTAGCCCCAGACCAGTGACAGGCTGTCGATGCGGCTGCCCACCAGTTCGGCGCCGAACAGGGAGACCACGGCATAGTCGCCGTTCGGCACGTCGATCAGCTGCCAGAAGCCGACGAACGGCAGCACCAGCATCAGGCCCTTGCGGACATGATACGGGGCCACGGCGGCGACGACGCCACCGAGCAGCAGGATCAATCCTGGCGGTAGCTCAGTCCACATCATCGTCGTAATAATCCTCGTCCCGCATCACGACCTTGCGCAGTTGCTTGGCCGAGAGCACCAGGAAAATGCAGCCCAGCAGGCCATAGAAGCCGTAGAAATTCGGCAGGTACTCGATGTCGTAGATACCGTGCTTGTGATAGACGTGCCACAGCAGGTCGGCGACATCCGCCAGGCCCAGCAGCACGCAGACCCCGATCAGCACATGATAGATGCGCCGCACCACGGACGGGCGGTCGAGCATGTACTTGTCCGGTTCGCGAAATTCCGGCGGTGCACTCATCAGCCCCCTCCCGCAACGGTGATGGGCAACAGGAAGTCGTAGATGTCGCCCGCGATGAAGAACAGCACCAGGGTCAGGGCGGTCGTGATGCAGATGGCGACCAGGCAGGCGAGTGGCGCTTCCTGGCGCCTGATCGGACCATCACCGGCACCCGGCGGCCGCAGCATGAAACCGCGCAGGGGGATCGGCATCAGGTAGGCGACGTTCAGCAGCGAACTCAGGATCAGCACGCCGATGATGAACTGGAACCCGGCATCCGCCGCGCCGACCATCAGCAGGAACTTCGACCATGATCCGCCAAGCGGTGGAATGCCGATGACGGAAAGCGCGCCGATCATGAAGCAGAACATGGTCACCGGCATGATGCGGCCGACGCCCTTCATGTCGGAAATCTCCGTCTTGTGCAGGGCGACGTAGATCGCACCGGCGCAGAAGAACAGCGTGATCTTGCCTGCCGCGTGCATGGCGATGTGCATGCCGCCGCCGACGACGCCCATCGCGGTGCCCAGCGCGGCACCCAGGATGTCGTCGGCCAGCTGGCTGATCGTCGAATAGGCCAGCCGACGTTTCCGACTGTCCGGGTGCAGGGCGGTCACGCTGGCACGGGCCGGGGGGATCGAGGCCGCAGCGCCCACCGAGGGTGTCTGGGGCTGCCGGACGGTGCGTGACCGGTCGCACG
>CAJYBQ010000448.1 GCA_913064755.1 uncultured Alphaproteobacteria bacterium | reverse complement strand
CGGGCAGGACGTGGCTTTCCTTTGTGAGGGCGTTCCGCTCCTCGATGGGTCCGTCATCTACCTGCTGGAGCGGCTGCAGCACCGTTTCACGGTGGAAACCGTTCCCGGACTGCTATCCTTTGTGGCCTGCGCCGCAGCCCTGCAGCTTCCGCTGGCGCGGCGCACGGACAGCTTCGGCATCGTCCCCGGCACATTGCCGGACGACGAACTGCGCCGCCGCATTTCCGCCCTGCAATCCGTCGCCATCATCAAGGTCGGGCGGCATCGCGCGCGGCTCAGCGGCGTGCTGGCCGACCTTGGCCTGCTGGACCGGGCGATGGTGGTGGAGGAAGTGACGCATGCGCGGCAGCGCATCCATCCGCTGCGGGACGTCACCGGTGACCTGCCCTATTTCGCCACCATCATGATTTCAGCATCAGCAGAGGACCCGGCATGATCCCGGCCACGGACCTGACCCCCGCCATCGTCATTCTCGATCCCGCGTCCCGTTCCCTTGCAGGCCGCATCGCGGCAGCGACGGGGGGAGAGGTGCATGGCCCGGTGGGCCGCGCGCAGGTGGATCACGGTTTCACTGTTGCCACGGCACACCTGGCCGAACTGTTCACGGCAGGGCGGCCGATCATCGGCATCTGTGCCGCCGGGATCCTGATCCGGTCCGTCGCGGGCTGCCTGGACGACAAGCGGACGGAGCCGCCGGTCATCGCCGTTTCCGCCGATGGGCAGCACGTGGTGCCGCTGCTTGGCGGGCATCGCGGTGGCAACCGGTTGGCGGCGGAGGTTGCCGAGGCCCTGAACGGTACCGCGGTGATCACCACGGCGGGCGACGTGCGTCTCGGCCTCGCACTGGATGCGCCGCCGAGGGGCTGGTCGCTGGCCAACCCCGATGATGCCAAGGGCGTCATGGGGCGGTTGATCGCCGGGGGCACGGCACGGGTGGAGGGGGAATGGCCTTTTGCGCCCGCCGAGACGCTGCCAGCCGGGGACGACGTGGTCCTGCTGTCCACGGAACGCCCGATGGACGGTGGACCGACCGTTCTCGTCTATCATCCGCAACGGCTGGTGATCGGCATTGGTGCCGCGCGCAACTGCCCGACCGCCGAACTGGAGCAGCTGCTGGCCGAGACGCTGGCGGAGGCGGACCTGGCCGTCGGTGCGGTTGCCTGCATCGCGACCATCGACCTGAAGGCCGACGAGCGCGCGATACTGGACGTTGCGGCGCGGCTGAACCTGCCGATCCGGCTGTTCGATGCCGCGACGCTGGAACGGGAGACGCCGCGCCTGGCCAACCCGTCGGACGTGGTCTTCCGCGAGGTCGGTTGCCACGGGGTGTCGGAGGCCGCGGCGCTGGCCATGGCGGGCGCGGCTGCCGAACTGATCGTGCCGAAGCGGAAGAGTGCGAACGCCACCGTCGCCATTGCCCGCGCACCGCAGCCGGTGGAGCCTGAATCTGCAGGTCGTGCCATCGGGCATGTGCATGTCATCGGCATCGGTCCGGGCATGGCCGACTGGCGCACGCCGGAGGCCGGGCGGCTGATCGCGGCGGCGGACGAGGTGGTGGGCTATGACCTCTACCTCGATCTCGTCGATGCGCTGGTGCCTGCCGCCAGGCGGACGACGTTCCCGCTGGGCCAGGAAACGGAGCGCTGTGCCTATGCGCTGGAGCAGGCGGGGAAGGGGCGCAACATCGCCCTGATCTCGTCCGGCGACGCCGGCATCTACGCCATGGCGGCGCTGGTGGAGGAACTGGTGGCAGACGGCCAGGTGTCTGACGCGGCGTCCCGTGTCGGTGTCACGGTCGCACCGGGCATCTCTGCCCTGCAGGCCGCGGCCGCCCGCATCGGCGCGCCGCTGGGCCATGACTTCTGCACCATATCCCTGTCCGACCTGCTGACCCCCTGGGCAGCGATCGAGGGCAGGGTACGCGCGGCCGCGGACGGGGACTTCGTCGTGGCGTTCTACAATCCCGTATCCCGTCGTCGCAGACGGCAGCTTGCCGACGCCAGGGCGATCCTGCTGGAACAGCGACCGGGCGACACGCCCGTGGTGCTGGCCAGCAACCTCGGCCGGACGGACGAGAAGGTGCGGACCACCACGCTGGCGGAGTTGCAGGTCGACGACGTGGACATGCTGACGCTTGTCCTCGTGGGGGCCAGCAGCACCCGCACCCACGTGATGCAGGGCCGGACCCGCGTCTTCACCCCCCGCGGCTATGCCGCCAAACGCCCGCTGGAGGGGCAGAGCACATGACGGTTCATTTCATCGGCGCAGGACCGGGCGACCCGGAACTCATCACCGTGCGCGGCCTGCGCCTGATCCAGGAATGCCCGGTCTGTCTCTACGCCGGTTCCCTGGTGCCTGAGGCCATCGTGTCGGCGGCACCTGATGGCGCGCATGTCGTGGACACGGCACCGCTGCATCTCGACCAGATCATCGCGGAAATGGTGCAGGCCCATGCCCGGGGGCAGGACGTCGCCCGGGTGCATTCCGGCGATCCGTCGCTCTATGGCGCCACGGCAGAACAGATGCGCCGCCTTGATGCGCTGGGCATCGACTACGACGTGGTCCCCGGCGTGCCTGCCTTCGCGGCGGCGGCGGCGGCGATCGGATCGAAGGCCGCGACGGCGATGACTTCCTGATCGGTCATGCCGGCGACGAAGAATTGCACGGCGGCGATGGCGACGACATTCTTCGCGGCGGCGCCGGCGCCGACGTCTTGAACGGCGGCCTCGGAGCGGTCACCTACTACCTCGACGACGGCGACGACCCGATTTCGGGCGCCGGCGGCGCCGCCAAAGCCCTGATCTTCATCACCTACACACTGGACGACCCCATCGAAGACGCCACGCTTCTGGCCGACGTCGACGTTACCGGCAATGCGAAAAACAACCGCCTGCTGGGCTCGGAAGGCGCCAACACGATGCTTGGGCTGGCCGGCGACGACGCGATCTTCGGCAATGGCGGCGATGACATTCTCGACGGCGGCTTCGGCGACGACTTTATGGCAGGCGGCCTGGGCGACGATACCTTTACGGTCGACAGTTCTGGCGACGTGGTCCGCGACGATGGCGGCGACGATACGGTCAACGCCTCGGTCTCGTATGTGCTGACCGCAGGCGTCGAGACCCTCAATCTGACCGGCGGCGCGCTGAATGGCTGGGGCAACAGCGACGCGAACACGCTGAACGGTTCAAGCGGCGCGAACATACTTCGCGGCGGCGCCGGCGACGATCTTCTGGCCGGCAACGGCGGCGACGATTTTCTGATTGGCCATGCCGGCGCGGATACGCTCGAAGGCGGCGACGGCAATGACATTCTGCGCGGCGGCGCCGGCGTGGATACGCTGAACGGCGGCCTCGGCGACGACATCTATCTGATGTCCGACGCCGGGGACGTCGATGACATCATTATCGACGAGGGCGGCGACGACATTGTCTATGCCGGATTCACTTACAGATTGCCCGACGCAATCGAACGCCTGACCTTCGACGCCGACGCTGGCAACGTGAATGGCCACGGCGGCGTCGGCGATAATGTGATCATCGGTTCGAACGGCGCCAACAGCATCACTGGCGGCGACGGCG
>CAJYBQ010000447.1 GCA_913064755.1 uncultured Alphaproteobacteria bacterium | reverse complement strand
TTGTGTTGCGGCCGTCCCGGGTTTTATCGCGCCGTGCATGGGCGCTCAATTGCTGTTGCACGGTGTGCCAGGTTGCCCGGTCGATGACCGCGGTATGCTGGCCCTCAAACAGTTCGCCCCGGTGCGCCACCCAACCCGCGTAGAGTGGATTGCGGAGCAACTTGTAGATGTGCCCGCGTTGCAGGGGTTGGCCGCCGGTGAGCTGCCCTGCGGGGCTCATTCGTGCTTTGCTGCATAAGCCGCGCTCGTGCACCTCGGCCAATACGCCGGAGACGGTCCCGCGCGCCGCATACAGTTCAAACACGGCTTTGACCGTGGCCGCTTGGGCCGGGTTAACCACCAATTGCCGTTCGACACTGTCATAGCCCAGCGGCAGTACCCCGCCCATCCACATGCCTTTCTCTTTGGAAGCAGCGATTTTGTCCCGGATGCGCTCGCCCGTGACTTCCCGTTCAAACTGAGCGAAGGAGAGCAGCACGTTCAAGGTCAACCGGCCCATGGAGGTGGTGGTGTTGAACTGCTGGGTCACCGAGACAAAGGAGACACCCTGCCCCTCGAACAGTTCGACGATCTTCGCAAAATCGGCAAGCGAACGGGTCAGGCGGTCGACCTTGTAGACGACCACCGTGTCGATCCGGCCCGCCCGGATGTCATCCAACAGCGATGCCAGGGCAGGTCGCTCCATCGAGCCGCCGGAGAAGCCGCCGTCGTCGTATCGGGCGGGCAGTTCCGTCCAGCCCTCGTGCTGCTGGCTGCGGATATAGGCGGCGCAAGCCTCACGTTGGGCATCGAGCGAGTTGAAGGCCTGCTCCAGTCCCTCCTCGGTGGACTTCCGAGTGTAGATGGCGCAGCGGACCGACCGGCTGCGACCGACGCTACGCGATGACTCGTCGCGGGCACTGCGGTGTTTGATTGATCCGTTGCCTCCTCGCCGGTTGCGCTCAGTCATCGTGGTCGTACTCGTGCATCGTGGCGGAAGGACCTCCCTTCTTGGCCTGACCGTTGCGCCCCACCGTTCCTGGTCGCTTTCCTTTCCAGTGCAGGGGCATTCAGACCGAAGAAGCGGGGGCCCGACCAACGTGCCCCGGTGATCTCCCGGGCGATGGCCGTGAGCGAGGTGTATGACCGCCCCTCGTAGGTGACCCCGCCATCGATGACTTCCACGACATGGCTGCGGCCCTGCCACTGTCGGATCAGGCGACTGCCTGGGCGCAGCTTGCGGCGTGGCGTCGTCCGGTCCACCTTGCCGGTGTGTTGTCGGCCTTCGGCTGGACCATCACCGTTGCCCCGGCCCGCACCCCCAAATGTGTCGAGGCGACGCCGGGTGGCCGCGGCGAACCCGCCCTTTGCCTCGGCCTGCAGCAGCCATGCGGCGTTGCATTCCAGCAGCCGGCGGCTGAGACCCTTCGGTGGCGGGCGCCGCCAGCGCCGCTGCCAGGGCACGGCAAGCTCATCGCGGGACATGGCCCGGACGCGGGTGTCAATGGCATTGCGGGCGACGACGTCGCCGTCGCCGCCCGTGCGGATGGTGTTCTGCCTTTGCATCGTCAGGGCGCCGTCAGGCGGCCATGCCATCAGTGCTGGCGGGCGGCGTGGCGCGGTAGACGCTGACACCGTTGCCTTCCTTCGTCCGGCTCACCTCGATCCCACGCTTGCGGAAGCCCGTCAGCACCGCCCGTACGCTGTGCGGCTGCCAGCCGGTGAACTGCACCATCTCGTTGATGTCGGCGCCCTCACCCCGCCGCAGCAGGTCGAGCAGCTGCGCCTGCCGCGTGCCCGGGCGGAACAGCGGCGCCGATCCGGCAGCGACCTTGTCCGGCTTACGGGTTGCGGCAGGCGATGCCTCGTTCCTGTCTTTGCTCTCGTCGACCTCGGCCCTGCCCTCCCCGGCAACCGCCGTACGGCCTGCCTCGGTGATGATCCATGTGTCACCCGCCGAGCGCTTGGCAAGGCAACGGCGTTCCAGGGCGCGGAGCATGGCCGCCAGCCCTCCCCCCTTCAGCTGCATGCCGTCCGGCAGCGGCAGAAGCTGGCCGTCGCTGCGGCGCGCGGCGTTGTCGAGAACCGCGATCTGTCTTGTGTTGAGTTTCGGCATGGTCTGTCTCCGTGGTGCTTGTTCCACGCCGGCCCGATGCCGGCGCTGTCACCACCTGAAGCCCGGACCGCGATGCGGAAGCCGGGCGGGGACCGTCAGGACGCGCATGCCTTCGTCGCCGGTCCCGACAACATGCATGCTTCCCCGACGGCCGAAGTCCAATGCAATGTGTAAGTCGTCGGTTGATCATTGCCCAGTGGGCACAGGGTTCAAATCAGTGTGCGCCACCCTCGTGCTCTGCCCCCCAAAAACTGGATCGTTTTGAGTTAGAGTTTTCCGCCTGCACCCTGGCTGGGGAGAAGGAGCGGAAGAGCATGAAAGCATCGAAATTTTCGGACGCCCAGAAGGCGTACATCTTGAAGCAGGGCGAAGAGGGAACGCCGGTTGCTGAGATCTGTCGGAAGGCAGGAATCAGTCAGGCGACGTATTTCAATTGGAAGAAGAAGTACGCGGGCTTGCTACCCGACGAGATGCGACGGCTGAAGCAGCTCGAGGAAGAAAACGGTCGTCTGAAGCGGATCGTCGCTGACCTGACCCTGGATCGCGAGATGCTGCAGGACGTAAGCCGCGGAATGTCCTGAGGCCTGTTCTGAACCGACTGCTGGTCGATGTGATCTTGGTCGATTGGGCTGTGTCGAGCCGGAGAGTCTGCAGGACGCTCCGCGTCGATACGTCGACCTACCACTATAAATCCCGTCGCACCGATCAGGCCCGACTGGAACGTCTGATCAAGGCGATTGCGGAGACGCGTGTGCGCTATGGATACAGGCGCATCCACGTCCTGTTGCGACGGGAGGGCTGGAACGTGAATGCCAAGAGGATCTACCGCCTTTACAATGAGATGGGACTCCAACTGCGCAACAAGACACCCGGTAATCCCCCCGAAAGTTAGGGGTGTGCGGAAGTAGAATTTTCTCGAAGATGGAAGAGGAGATTCTGATGAAGAAATCAAAGTACAGCGACGCGCAGATCATAGCGATCTTGAAGCAGGCAGAGAACGGTGTGCCGGTTGCTGATCTATGCCGCGAACATGGGATGAGCAGCGCGAGCTTCTACAAGTGGCGATCTAAGTATGGAGGCATGGATGCCAGCCTGATGGCCCGGATGAAGGAACTCGATGAGGAGAACAAACGCCTGAAGAGTTGGAGGGATCAGAGAACGCCCCTGTGGGGCGTTTTCCCCGAACAACGTATGCCGAGAAGAGTATGCAGAACGATCTGCTGAAGGAGGCGCTGGGAAAAAAGCACGAAGGCCGTCTCAGCGCAAGGAGATGGCCGAAGAAGCGGTGCAAAGGCACGTGGTCAGCGTCGCGCTGGCGTGTCGGACGTTCCAGGTCAGCGAGACGTGCTATCGCTATGAACGCAAGCTCAGCGATGAGAATGCGGAGATCGCGGATTGGCTTGTGCGCCTGACGGCCAATCGGCGGTCTTGGGGCTTTGGCCTGTGCTTTTTGTATCTGCGTAACGTGAAAGGTTTTGAATGGAACCATAAGCGTGTCTA
>CAJYBQ010000446.1 GCA_913064755.1 uncultured Alphaproteobacteria bacterium | reverse complement strand
TTGGTGCGGTTTGTTCAAGAATTGTTTGATCAGGCCACTGCGGATTTCCTCGCTGATTTCATAGTCCTCACTGAATGCCCCGATGAAGAACTGGAGCACCAGCAGGGTGATGAAGTAGGTGAGGGTCTGGTGGAGGCTGAATCCGCCGATCATGGTCTCACCCCGATAGGCTGCGCTCCACAAAATGAAGACGAACGCCAGGTGGATGAGCGAGAAGGCCGCGCGCATGGCGAAGTTCCATCGATAGACGATGTTACTTTGCAGGCCGACGTTGAAAACGTGGCGATATTTGGCGATCAGCAGACGCATGGAAGCGACGATGGTTTAGGGACCGGCCAATCCGAAACGAGCGATCACTTCAGCTCCCAACTTGCGGTAGGCTTGGGCGCCCGAAGAGTTATTGTCATAAGCGAAAATCGGTTTGCCGAAACTGGGCGCTTCGCTGAGTCGGACCGAGCGAGGTATCAAAGTGTTGAATACCTTGTCGGGGAGATGCTCGCGGACTTCTTCCACCACCTGTTTGGCGAGGTTGGTTCGGCCGTCATACATGGTCATGATGATGCCACCGAGATTGAGGTCGGTGTTGAGGCCGGCGTCGCGGATGCGGTCCACGTTGCGTAGGATCTGCCCCAGGCCTTCTAGGGCCATGTATTCGGATTGCAGGGCGATGAGCAGTTGGTCGGCGGCGGCGAGACTGTTCATCGACAACATGCCCATGGACGGCGGGCAATCGATGATGATGGCCCGGTAGCCATTGCTCGCTTTGAGCGGAGCCATAATGGTGGCAAGGCGGGCGAGGTAGTTTTCGGACTGTGCGAGTTCAACTTCCGCGGCGGCCAGATCCTCTTCGCTGGGAATGAGGGCCAGGTGCTCGCAGGGGGTGGGGCCGCTCATATCGAACTCGCTGCCCCCGTCACGGAGCGGGCCGTAAAGACTGCGGCCCTCTCGCTCCTCGACGCCCCCCCCGCCGCCGCCGGCCTGCAGGCTCGCGCTGGCCTCGCTCGAGGCGCCCGCCGCGCTCTGCGCCGCGTCCTCGCCCGTCCCGACGCAGTGGTACCTGCGGCCTTTCGCGGCCGCGTCATCGGCGTCCCCTGGTTCGTCGTGATGGCCCAGTCGCCGACAGCCCGCGCCTGCGTCGTCCCGTCGGGAACATGCCCGCCGTCGGCGACGATCGCCGTGCGCAACATGCCCTCGGCGGGCATCGTATCAGCCTTGATCATCAATCCATTCCCTACCAACGGCGCTCGAAGCGCTTGCGCAGCATGACCGCGCTCAGGTTCATCACCACCAGGAACAGCAGCAGGACAATGATCCCCGCCGATGTCCGTTCAACAAAGGCCCGCTCCGGGCTGTCCGCCCAGATGTAGACCTGCACGGGCAACACGGTCGCCGGATCCAGCGGGCCACCCGGCAGGTCGACGATGAACGCCACCATGCCGATCATCAGCAGCGGCGCCGTCTCGCCCAGCGCCTGGGCCATGCCGATGATGGACCCGGTCAGCATGCCCGGCATGGCCAGCGGCAGCACGTGGTGCGTCACCGTCTGCAGCCGGGACGCGCCAACGCCCAGCGCCGCCTCCCGGATCGACGGCGGCACCGCCTTCAACGCGGCGCGGCCGGCAATGATGATCGTGGGCAGGGTCATCAGCGCCCGCACCACGCCACCGGCCAGCGGCGCCGATCTTGGCAGCCCGACGACATTCAGGAACACCGCGAGACCCAGCAGTCCGAAGATGATCGACGGTACCGCGGCCAGGTTGTTGATGTTGACCTCGATCAGGTCCGTCCACTTGTTCTTGGGGGCGAATTCCTCCAGGTAGACCGCCGTCGTCACGCCCAGCGGGAACGCCAGCACCAGGGTCACCAGCAGGGTGTAGAACGACCCCAGCGCGGCCCCGAGGATGCCTGCCTGTTCCGGCTCCCGACTGTCGCCGGAGGTGAAGAAGGTCGTGTTGAAGGTCCGTTCCAGGCGACCATCGGCAATCAGCTTGTCGTACCAGGCAATCTGCTGGTCCGAGACGCGACGCCCGGTGGAATCGATATCGCGGTCGATATAGCCCTTGTCGAGCATGTCGATGTCGTCGCTGGCCGTCAGCCAGACGTCGACGGTCTGCCCCGCCAGCGACGGGTCGGCGATCACCCGGTCGCGCAACTCGTATGTCGCACCCGAACTGACCAGCTGGTAGAGGGCACGGCGATCCCGCCGCTTCTTCACGTCCGGGAACTGGTTCCGCAGGGATGCCTTGATGAAGCCGCCGAAGTCGGCCTTCTGCAATGATTCCGCGGTCACTTCGCCGTCGATGGACAGCTTCTCCAGCGGCAGTTCCACCGGCAGCAGTATCTTCGTCTGGGTGATGGCAGAGGTACCGCGATACAGGATCGACCCGACCAGCAGGATCAGGAATCCCAGCGCGATGGCGATGGATATGCGCCCGTACCAGATGAAACGGCGCTCGGCGGCATACCGCGCGCGCAGGCCTTTCCTGACCGTTTCCATCGTATCGGCACGGCTGAGGCCGCGGCGCACTTCGCGCTCTCCGCTCATGGGTGTATCAGTCATATTTTTCCCGATATTTCCGTACGATCCTGAGCGCCACGACATTCAGCGCAAGGGTGACAACAAACAGCAGCAGGCCGAGCGCGAAGGCAGAGAGTGTCTTGGCGCTGTCGAATTCCTGGTCGCCGGTCAGCAAGGTGACGATCTGGACCGTCACGGTGGTCACGGCCTCGAAGGGGTTGGCCGTCAGGTTCGCCGTCAGGCCAGCGGCCATGACAACGATCATCGTTTCACCGATGGCGCGGGAAGCGGCCAGCAACAGTGCCCCGACGATTCCCGGCAGCGCGGCAGGCACGATCACCAGGCGAATGGTTTCAGCCCGGGTGGCCCCCAGGCCGTAGGACCCCTCCCGCAATGACCGTGGCACCGCCGTGATGACATCATCGGAAAGCGATGAAACGAACGGGATGATCATCACTCCCATGACGAGGCCGGCGGCCAGTGCGCTTTCCGAATCGATCCCGATTCCCAGTTGCGCACCGGAATCACGCAGCAGCGGCGCCACCAGCAAGGCGGCAAAGAAGCCGTAGACCACGGTCGGCACCCCGGCGAGAATCTCCAGCAGCGGCTTGATGATGCTGCGCGCGCGGGGCGTGGAGAACTCGGCCATGTAGATGGCGGAAAACAGCCCGACCGGTGCCGCGATGCAGAGTGCGATGGTGCTGATCAGCAGCGTGCCCATGAAGATCGGGATCGCGCCGAACGAACCGGAGCCGCCGACCTGGTCGGCACGCAGGGCTGTCTGCGGGCTCCAGTGCAGGCCGAACAGGAATTCGTAGAACGGCACTCGCCGGAAGAACTCGATGCTTTCGTAGATCAGCGACATCACGATCCCGACGGTGGTGATCACCGCGATGGTCGACGACAGCACCAGCAACACCATGACGAAGCGCTCGACCCGGTTGCGGGCGCGCAGTTCCGGCGCGATCTGCCTGCGCCCGATCCCCAGGCCGACGATGGCCAGGCCGCCAAGCAGCGCCCGCCGCATGATGTTCGCCGTGGGCTGCCCGGCAGTCCGGTCCGCCGCCGCCGCGCTGG
>CAJYBQ010000445.1 GCA_913064755.1 uncultured Alphaproteobacteria bacterium | reverse complement strand
CTCTGGACCTCGGGGCGCTGATGGACAGCTTTGATTTTCCGCTTTTTGCTCAGCGGTTTGGTAAAGTCAAGAAATCCAACCTGACAAATGATTACCGCAGTTCGACATTCTACTCGTACCTTAAACGTTCTGCCGGGACATTCGGGACGAAGTGTGACCGTATCTTGCGACAGGCACGGAGCTTCAATGAATTCATGCGCAAGAGAGTAAGGCACGCAATTGATTCGGGTGTCGCGAAGCGGAAGGCACCGGCCTCGCCGGTGAGCTCGAGCGTTACATTGTCGAGGACGTTCGGCGGGAGCATTTTTGGGGTCGAGCAGTGTTCGGTGGGCCTTTCCGGTGTCGGGGTGAAACATCGCCCGTTGCAGTTAGGAATGTCGTGAGTTAGTCGGCACTAGCTTGTCTAGGTTACCCTTTTAGGCGGCTATCAATGCCGCCACGTTTCTCAAAAAGAAAATTCAAATATGAAACCCTGGTGCCGCCGGAGTGATTCGAACACTCGACCTCTCCCTTACCAAGGGAGTGCTCTACCCCTGAGCTACGGCGGCATGGCAGGCGGCGCGTGATAGCCCGCGCCCGTGCCGGGGTCAATAGCTAGATCGGCCCTGCCCGATATTGCCGCGCCGAAAATCCAACGTGATACAAAAACATTTACGATCCGGGCAATTTGTGTATCATATTAATCAGACAGGCCGCACAAGGCCGGATGGTTCAGGGATGGAGGCGCGCGCGATGGCTGGACAGGACAGGCCGGAACTGGTTGCTGCACCGGATGAAACCGCGCTGGAGGCGGCATTCCAGGCCCGCGTCGATGCCGAGACCCGGATCGAGCCGCGCGACTGGATGCCCGAGAAATACCGCAGGTTCATGATCCGCCAGATCTCCCAGCACGCGCATTCGGAATATGTCGGGATGCTGCCGGAGGGGAACTGGATCACCCGTGCGCCGACCCTGCGCCGCAAGGCCGCCCTGCTGGCCAAGATCCAGGACGAGGCCGGGCACGCGGCCTACCTCTACAGCGCCGCCGAGACGCTGGGGACGACGCGGGACCAGACCCTGGAGGACCTGCATTCGGGCAAGGCGAAATATTCGTCGATCTTCAACTACCCGGTTCTGACCTGGGCCGATATCGGCACCATCGGCTGGCTGGTGGACGGCGCGGCCATCGTCAACCAGGTGGCGCTGTGCCGTACGTCCTACGGTCCCTATGCCCGCGCCATGGTGCGCATCTGCAAGGAAGAGAGCTTCCATCAGCGGCAGGGCTTCGAGATCATGACCACGCTGGCGCATGGCGCGCCGGAGCAGAAGGAGATGGCGCAGGACGCGCTGAACCGCTGGTGGTGGCCCGCATTGATGATGTTCGGCCCGCATGACGCCGATTCCCCGAATTCCGAGATCGCCTTCAAGTGGAAGGTGAAGCGGCAGTCGAACGACGAACTGCGCCAGCGGTTCGTGGACATGACCATTCCGCAGGCGGACTTCCTGGGCCTGAGCGTGCCCGACCCCGACCTGACCTGGAACGAGACGACCGGGCATTACGACTTCGGCCCCATCGACTGGGACGAGTTCTGGCGCGTGGTGAAGGGGGATGGCCTGTGCAATCGCGACCGCCTGGATGCCCGCCGCTCCGCCCACGAGGACGGTGCCTGGGTGCGCGAGGCCGCCATGGCCCATGCCGAGAAGAAACGCGCCGCGAAGCAGAACGTCGCCTGACCGGGCCTGCTGTCCGGGGCAAGAGGGAGAAACGATCATGACCACCGCCAAGGAATGGCCGCTCTGGGAAGTGTTCATCCGCAGCCGTGACGGGTTGCACCACAAGCATGCCGGCAGCCTGCATGCGCCGGATGCCGAACTGGCGATCCAGAACGCGCGCGATCTCTACACGCGCCGGTCGGAAGGGGTCTCGAGCTGGGTGATCCCGTCGGCGGACATCGTGGCCTCGGAACCGGCGGACAAGGAAAGCCTGTTCGATCCGGCGGCCAGCAAGGTCTACCGCCACCCGACCTTCTACACGATCCCCGACGAGGTGACGAACATCTGACGGGCCAGCCCTGTCGGTTCCTGTCGCCCGTCCCGCTATTTCCTCAGTCCGAGGTAACATCATCATGAACGCACCTGCCGCTGATCGAGACGCCGCCCTGTTCCGCTACCTGCTGCGGCTGGGGGACACCAGCCACGTGCTGTGTCACCGGCTGGGCGAATGGTGTGGCCACGGACCGATCATGGAAGAGGACATTGCCCTGACGAACGTGGCGCTGGACCTGATCGGGCAGGCACGCCTGTTCTACCAGTACGCCGGCGAGGTCGAGGGCAAGGGCCGGTCGGAGGATGAACTGGCTTTCCTGCGCCCGGAGCGGGATTTCAACAACCTGCTGCTGGTGGAACAGCCGAACGGCGACTATGCGCGCACCATGGCGCGGCAGTTCCTGTTCGATGCCTGGAACCTGTTGCTGTTCCGCGGGCTGGAGCAATCAACCGACCCCCGCATCGCGGAGATCGCGGCCAAGGCGGTGAAGGAGATCACCTACCACCGTCGGCATTCGGCCGGCTGGGTGATCCGCATGGGCGACGGGACGGAGGAAAGCCGCCGCCGCATCGTGGCCGCCTTCGAGCAGCTGATGGGCTTCACGGCCGAGTTCTTCCACATGGATGACATCGACCGCCAGATGGCGGACGCCGGTATCGGGCCGGACCTGTCGGCGCTGCGCGACCCCTGGATGGCGGATGTGGAAGCGGTGCTGGCGGAGGCGACGCTGGGCTGGCCGACGGCAACCTGGTCGGTGCTGGGCGGACGGCACGAGGGCCGGCATACCGAACACCTCGGCTACATGCTGGCGGAGATGCAGTCGATGCAGCGCCAGTACCCCGGCCTGAACTGGTAGGCGCGGCCATGACCCCGCCCCGCCATCCCCGCCCGAAACCGAGCGGCGCGGCACTGCCCGACGAGGTCTTCGCCGGTTTCGCCGGGGCGCCGATGCAGGTGCAGGCAACGCCGGGGCCGCTGACCGTCGCGCGGGCGCAGGCGGTGCTGGCCACGGTGCCCGACCCGGAGATCCCCAGTGTCATGCTGCCCGACCTGGGCGTCATCCGCGGGGTGGAGGTGACGGGGGACAGGGTGACAGTGCGCATGACGCCGACCTATACCGGCTGCCCTGCCACCGACCTGATGCAGATGATGATCCGCGAACAGCTCTCGGCCGCCGGTTTCGCCGAGGTGGTGGTGGACCTGGTGCTGTCACCGCCCTGGTCGTCGGACGACATCACGGCGGAGGGGCGGCGCCGGATGGTGGAAACCGGCATCGCCCCGCCCGCGCACCGGGCAACGGACAAGCGCCACCTGACCGGCACGGTACCGGAAGTCACCTGCCCGCATTGCGGCTCCATGGCGACGGAGATGACCAGTGCCTTCGGTGCCACGGCCTGCAAGGCGCTGTGGCGCTGCAACGACTGCCGGGAACCATTCGACTACTTCAAGTGCATCTGACGGAGGCCGCGCAATGGCACCCAAGTTCCATACCCTGAACGTGGCCGAAGTCCGGCGGGAGACCGATGACGCGGTATCCATCGCCTTCGATGTGCCGTCCGATCTCAGCGCCGAGTACC
>CAJYBQ010000444.1 GCA_913064755.1 uncultured Alphaproteobacteria bacterium | reverse complement strand
CCCGTTCCATGACGTTGACCAGGGGATTTTGGCTTGTTTCAGGTACCCTCTCGGGTGTGCGCTGTCGGGTTTCCGCGGGGGTGCAGGTATTTTCCGGGCGCGGTCGCTCAGGCGCGGCTGACGTAGGTGCCGTCGGCCGTTGCAACCACGATCTTCTCACCCACGCCGACAAACGGCGGCACCATGCAGCGCAGGCCGTTGTTCAGGATCGCGGGCTTGTAGCTGTTGGCCGCGGTCTGACCTTTGACGACGGGTTCGGTTTCCACCACTTCCTGCGTCACGTGCTCGGGCAGGATCAGGCCCAGGGCCTCGTCATCGTACATTTCCATCTGCACCATCATGCCGTCCTGCAGATAGGCCGCCTGCTCGCCGACCAGCGACAATGCGATGCTGATCTGCTCATAGCTGCTGGTATCCATGAACGTCACCAGTTCACCATCCGTGAACAGATACTGGTAATCCATCTGCTCCAGGCGGGCACGTTCCACGGTCTCGGCAGAGCGGAAGCGTTCGTTTAGCTTGGAGCCGTCGCGCAGGTTCTTCAGTTCCACCTGCAGATAGGCCCCGCCCTTGCCGGGCTGCGTATGCTGGATGCGGACGGCGCGCCACAGGCCACCCTTGTGTTCGATCACGTTGCCGGGACGGATCGCGTTGCCGTTGATCTTCATGCTGGAAAATCCGGTTGCTGGACAGTTTCACTATTTGCTTGAGCGGCGCGGAACCTATCCTCTCCACCCGCTGCTGTCGAGCCATGTTCTGCCGCAGGGCCGCGCAACGGCGGTTTCCCGCGCCTTGCCGCATGGCCCGGCGCGACCGGATATCCCGACAGGTGACGGGCGACGACCGCTTGCACACGCTGTCGGAACTCTTGCAGGCGACGGGGATCGGCCTACGTTCACCCGGTGAACGATGCAGGGGGCGACATGACCGACAGGATTGCACTTGTCATCGGCGGCACCGGTGGCATCGGACAGGCCCTTGCCGAGGCCCTGCGACACGCGGAACCGGATGCCGGAACCGTCATCGCCACGTCCCGCAGCGGGCCGGATGCCGTCGACCTGCTGGATGAAGCCAGCATCGCGGCCCTGGCCCGTCGCGTTGAATCCCTGCCCGGACAACTGACGCTGGTGATCGATGCAACCGGCTTTCTGCACGATGAAACATTCACCCCGGAGAAGACCTGGCGCCACATCGATCCGGCGCACATGGCGCGATCATTCGCGGTGAACGCGATCGGCCCGGCCCTGCTGATGAAACACCTGCTGCCGCTGCTGCCGGCGAGGGGGCGCGGTGTCCTTGCCACCCTGTCGGCGCGGGTTGGCAGCATCGGCGACAACAGGCTGGGCGGCTGGACCAGCTATCGCGCGTCGAAGGCCGCGCTGAACCAGATCGTCCGCACCCAGGCCATCGAGCTGCGCCGCCGGAAGCCGGACGCCATCTGTGTCGCGCTGCACCCCGGCACCGTCGATACCGGCCTGTCCGGCCCCTTCGCCGCACGCGGGCTCGATGTCCGGCCACCGCACGAGGCGGCGACCGCCATCCTGCGCGTGATCGACAACCTGACGCCGGACGACAATGGCTGCTTCCTCGACCAGAACGGCAGGCACGTGCCCTGGTAGCATCCGGCAGAGACTGTTTCGCACCACCGCCGTTCCGGCCTATCCTGCAGCTTCAACAGGGGAGGACAGGTGATGGGCGAAGCTTTGACGATCCGGCTGAACGGGGCTGACAACGTGGCCGTGGCACGCGTGGACATTCTGCCGGGCACGGAGATCGCCCCCTACGGCGTGACCGCAAATCACCACATACCGGCCGGGCACAAGATCGCGCTGGAAGGCATCGGTGCCGGTGATGCGGTCCGCAAGTACAACCAGATCATCGGCTTTGCCGAGGGCGGGATCGCGCCGGGCGACCACATCCATACCCACAATTGCCTGTTCGGCGATTTCGAGCGCGACTACGCCATCGGGCAGGACGTGCGCACGACCGACTTCGTGCCCGAACACGAACGCGCGCTGTTCCAGGGCTTTCGCCGCGACAACGGCAAGGCCGCAACCCGCAACTACATCGGTGTCCTGACATCGGTGAACTGTTCGGCGACGGTCGCCCGCTACGTGGCGGATCATTTCCGCAACCCGGAAACCCTGGCCGCGTTCCCCAACGTCGACGGCGTCGTGGCGTTGACCCACGGCACCGGCTGCGGCATGGCGTCGGACGGCGAAGGCATGCGGATGCTGTCGCGGACCTTCGCCGGCTATGCCCGGCATGCCAACTTTGCCGGCCTGCTGTTCATCGGGCTGGGCTGCGAAGCCGCGCAGCTGGGCATGATGATGGATGTGGAGGGGCTGAAGCCCGGTCCGCTGCTGCACATGTTCACCATCCAGGATTCGGGCGGCACCACCGCAACGGTGCGCAAGGGCATCGACCTGGTGAAGGACATGCTGCCCCACGCCAATGCCAAGGGGCGGGAGCCGATCCCCGCCTCCGAGCTGATCCTGGGACTCGAATGCGGTGGCTCCGACGCCTATTCGGGCATTTCCGCCAACCCGGCGCTGGGCGCGGCGGCGGACCTGCTGGTCCGGCACGGCGGCACGGCCTGCCTGGGCGAGACGCCGGAAATCTACGGCGCCGAGCACCTGCTGACCCGCCGCGCGGTATCGGAGGAAGTGGCGCAGAAGCTGATCACCAAGATTCACTGGTGGGAGGACTACGTGGCCCGCAACAGCGGATCGATGGACAACAACCCCAGCCCCGGCAACAAGGCCGGTGGCCTGACCACGATCCTGGAAAAGAGCCTCGGTGCCGCCGCCAAGGGTGGCACCACCAACCTGGTGGATGTCTACAGCTACGCGGAGAAGATCACCGCGAAGGGTTTCGTCTTCATGGACACCCCCGGCTATGACCCCGTGTCCGTCACCGGCTTCGTCGCCGGTGGGGCCAACGTGGTCTGCTTCACCACCGGGCGCGGTTCCGTCTTCGGCTGCAAGCCGACGCCTTCGCTGAAGCTGGCCACCAATACGTCGCTGTATTCGCGGCTGTCCGACGACATGGACATCAATTGCGGCCTGGTCGTGGACGGCGAGAAGAGCGTCCAGGAAATGGGACAGGCGATCTTCGACCTCATCCTGCGCACTGCCTCCGGTGAGCAGACCTGTTCGGAGCGGCTCGGCTTCGGCGATGACGAGTTCCTGCCCTGGCAGATCGGAGCGGTGATGTGAGCGGAGCAGGACAGGTGAAGGTCACGGACCACGGCATCGACAGCAGCCTGGCGGGGCTGAAGACCATCCTGCGCAACAAGCATGTGAAGGCGGGCGGTCAGCCTGTCCTGTTCGTGCACGGCGCAACCTATCCGTCGACCATCATGTTCGATTACCCCGTCGACGGGGTGTCGTGGATGGACTGGATGGCGGATCGCGGCTTCGACGTCTGGTGCATCGACCTGCCGGGCTATGGCCTGTCCGACCGACCGGCGGAACTGTCGGTTCCCGCCGACCGGAACCCGCCCGTCGTCACCACGGCGGACGCCGAACGCGATGTTGCGCGGGCCGTGGATTTCATCCTGCAGCAGACCGGTGCGGCGCAGATCGACCGTGTCGGCTATGCCTGGGGGCCGGG
>CAJYBQ010000443.1 GCA_913064755.1 uncultured Alphaproteobacteria bacterium | reverse complement strand
CGCCGAGGCGTACACCCCGGAAATTGACCGGCCCCGGAAGCGGTCCCGCTTCGAAGATACGTTTTTCGTCGAAAACGCCGTAATTCGGCAGGGCGTGCTTGAACCGTCTGGCGACGATTTCGCCGCCGTCCAGCAACAGGGCTCCATTATAGAGCTTGCCGTCTTCAACCCAGGGCGTGCCGACAAGCAATGCCGGGCCGCCATCTGCGGTCTCCGAGGCCAGCGCCGTAATCTCCCGCTCGATGGTTTCCTGAACGATGGGGCGGATAACAAGATCTTCGGGCGGATAACCGCACACGACGAGCTCGCTCGTTACAACGAGATCCGCACCGGCTGCTGCCGCCCCGGCGCGGGCTGTCCGTATAAGCCCGACATTGCCGTCAATATCGCCGACGACAGGATTCAGCTGCGCCAGAGCGATGGTAAGAGTATCGGTCATATCGGGGCAGCAGTTCCTATTCCGCCGCCTCGCGGACGGACCCGTTTTGCCGTTCGCTATCGCGCTTCGACTTCAGGTGTTCGCCGACGAGAAACGCCAGTTCAAGCGATTGCGACGCATTGAGGCGCGGATCGCAATGGGTGTGATAGCGATCGGCGAGTGCTTCCTCGGTGATCTCCTGAGCGCCACCGATACACTCGGTTACGTCCTGGCCCGTCATCTCGAAATGCACGCCGCCAGCATGTGTGCCCTCGGCGCGGTGAACCGCGAAGAAGGTATCAACCTCTGACAGGATCGAATCAAACCCACGGGTCTTGTAACCGGTCGATGCCTTGATCGTATTGCCGTGCATCGGATCGCAGGACCAGACGACATTGCGCCCTTCCTGCTTGATGCGGCGCACCAGGCTGACCAGGTGCTCACCGGCCTTGCCCGCGCCGTAGCGGGAGATCAGCGTGATCCGCCCGGCTTCGTTGTCCGGGCTCAGGATATCCAGCAGGCGCATCAGGCCGTCGTCGTCCAGGCTCGGCCCGCACTTGATGCCGATCGGATTGGTGATGCCGCGCATGAATTCCACGTGCGCCTCGTCCGGGTCGCGGGTCCGGTCACCGATCCAGAGCATGTGCGCCGAGGTATCGATCCAGTTGCCCGTGGTCGAATCCATTCGGGTCAGCGCCTCTTCATAGCGCAGCAGCAGCGCCTCGTGACTGGTGTAGAAATCCACCTGGCCCACGGACGGGGTGCTGTCGGCACTGATGCCGCAGGCTTCCATGAACGCCAGGGCATCGGCGATGCGGTCCGCCATCTCCTGGTAACGCTCACCCGCCGGGCTGCCTTCGACAAAGCCCATGTTCCACTGGTGCACGCGGTTGAGGTCGGCGAAACCGCCCTGGGCGAAGGCCCGAAGCAGGTTCAGCGTACTGGCCGACTGGGCATAGGCGCGCAGCATACGATCCGGGTTCGGTTCGCGGGCTTCGGCGTTCTCCTCGATCGCATTGATGATGTCACCGCGATAGATCGGCAGTTCGACGCCATCGACGACCTCGGTCGGGTTCGACCGGGGCTTGGCGAACTGCCCGGCCAGACGCCCGACCTTCACCACCGGCAACTGCGCGCCGTAGGTCAGGACGACCGCCATCTGCAGCAAGACCTTGAAGGTGTCGCGGATGTTGTCGGCATGGAACTCGGCGAAACTCTCGGCGCAATCCCCGCCCTGTAGCAGGAATGCACGGCCCGCGGCGACTTCCGCCAGGCGTGACTTCAGGTTCCGCGCCTCGCCTGCAAAAACCAGCGGCGGGTTCCGACGCAGGCGTGCCTCGACATCGCCCAGCAGCGCCTTGTCCGCGTAATCCGGCATCTGCCGGGCGGGTTTGGTTTGCCAGGATTGCGGGGTCCAGTTCGTCGCAGCCATCGTTCCAACTCCAGAAACACTTCGATGCTGCCCCTGATATAGGGCAGGCGCACCTTATAAGTGGTAGGGGAAGGAAAGAAAACGCCGGATTTCAGCGCCTTCGCCAAGTGCTGACGCAGCGTCAGGCCGCAGAGTTGGCCTGCATGAAAGCCCCGGCCCGGCCAATCGCCTCCCGCGCTTCCGAAAGCATGGGACCGAACAGGTGCCAGACATGGATCATGCCACCGGCTTCCTCCAGCGAGGAATTCACGCCTGCAGCCAGCGCATTGCGGTGCAGTCGGCGCGAGTCGTCCAGCAGGGTCTCGCGCGTGCCGACCTGGATCAGCAGGGGCGGCAAGCCGGTCAGATCGGCATACAAGGGCGCCGCGAGCGGCGACCTGGGATCGGCGTCACCCAGGTACATGCCCGCCATCCGGTCCAGCCCCGGCTTCTGCACCATCGGGTCGGCATCATGCAGCGCGGTCATGCTCTCCCCCAGGCCTTCCATGTCCACCCAGGGGGAGATCGGCACGGCACAGGCCGGCATGGCCAGCCCCTTGTCGCGCAGGGCAACCAGCGTCGCGATGGTCAGGCCGCCACCGGCGGAATCCCCCGACACGGCGATATTGGCCGCCGCGATGCCCTGGTCCAGCAACCAGCCATAGGCGGCAACCGCGTCATCGACAGCCGCGGGGAAGGGGTGTTCCGGCGCCAGGCGATAGTCGATCACCAGCACCCGCGCCTGCGCCGCCGCCGACATGTTCGATGCCAGGGCGCGATGCGTGTTCAGCGAGCCGATGACATAGCCACCGCCGTGCAGGTACAGGATCACCCGGTTGCCCGTCACGCCCTGCGCCGTCACCCATTCCGACGGCACACCACCGGCATCGACGCTTTCCACCGTCGTGCCGGCGGGCACGGGCAGGTAATCGGCCAGCTTCTCGAACCGTTCCCGCATCTCTGCCGCAGGCGGGTTCTCCGGCACCGGACGGCTGGTCAGCAATTGAATGAGTGAATCGAGTTCCTGGACGGTCATTGGTCCCTCCCCGGGTGTGGCCGCGTCATGCGCTGCAGATGTGCCGCAGATACTGCCGCAGAATTTCCACAGCCACAATGCACCCGGTGCCGATGCGCGGCAGCGATGCGCAGGCACATGGCTCATCACGTCCTGTTTGGTCGTCCCGGCTGGCCAGATGCACTATGTCGGTGGGTATCCGATCTCATTGAGGGCGTTCAGTCATGGCAGCAGACAATCAGGAGCCCGACGGAGGCGCACCAGCGGCAAAGCCCGGTGCGCGCCGGTTCCTGCCGCTCGCGGCCATCGTGCTTGGCATGATCCTGTTCTTTGCCTTCGATCTGCAGCGCTTCCTCAGCTTCGAGGCCCTGCGCGACAACCGCGATGCGCTGCAGACATTCGTCAGCGACAACGCGCTTGTGGCCGTGCTGATCTACATCGGCATCTACACGCTGGCGGTGGCGCTGTCTGTCCCCGGTGCGCTGGTCCTGACCATCACCGGCGGGTTTCTGTTCGGCAATATCTTCGGCACGCTCTGGGCCGTGACCGGCGCCACGATCGGTGCGACCGGCATCTTCCTGGCCGCCCGGACGGCCCTGGGTGACGCGCTGCGCCGCAAGGCCGGCCCGTCACTGAAACGGATGGAAGACGGGTTCAGGGAAAACGCCTTCAACTACCTGCTTTTCCTGCGCCTTGTGCCCGTGTTCCCCTTCTTCATCGTCAATCTGGTGCCGGCGTTCCTGGGCGTGCGCGCCAGCACCTTCATGGCTGCCACC